>NZ_JBVKBA010000005.1:0-62710 GCF_055639175.1 Streptomyces sp. NPDC107546
CAACGTCGCCCGAACACGATTGACTTCATGTGCGTCCACACAGTCCTCATGCCCCTGAACACGGCACGCAGACAGACGTAACGGAGTCCTACTAGGGCCTGTCGTCAAATGTCACGCCCACATCAGCAGGGATGCCAGCGTGACGGCTGCCTGGTAGGACTCGGCGGTCTTCTCGTAGCGGGTGGCGATGCCGCGCCATTGCTTCAGCCGGTTGAAGCATCGTTCCACCACATTGCGTCGCTTGTAGATCTGCTGGTCGAAGGCCGGGGGCCGGCCACCGCGACTGCCGCGCCGGAGGCGGTTGCGGACCTGATCCGCCCGCTCGGGGATCGTGTGAGCGATGCCCCGCCGACGCAGCCAGGTGCGGATTGCCTTCGAGCTGCAGCCCTTGTCCCCGATGACATGAGACGGCCTGGTCCGGGGCCGGCTCGGGCCGATGCGGGGTACACGGATCGCTTCCATCACCGTGGCGAACTGGGTGCAGTCGTTGGTGTTGCCGCCCGTGACCACGAGCGCGAGCGGGCGGCCGAAGGCATCGCAGGCCAGATGAATCTTGCTGGTCAGACCGCCGCGTGAACGACCGAGGGCCCGGCGCCCCCTTTTCGGGCACCGGCGGCGTGCTGGTGGGCGCGCACGATGGTGCAGTCGACCGACACCAGCCAGTCGATGTCGTTGGCCGCATCCGCCCTCGCCTGTGCGACCTGGAGCATCCGAGTGAACGTGCCGTCCTTGGCCCACCGGCGGAAACGAGTGTGCAGCGTGGCCCACGGCCCATACCGCTCGGGTACGTCTCGCCAGGCCACTCCAGCCCGAAACTTCCACACGATCCCGTTGAGGATCGTCCGGTCGTCCAGCCGCTTCCGGCCCCGCAACGACTCCGGCAGCAGTGGCCGGACGAACTCCCACTCCACATCGGACAGTTCATGGCGACGTATCACCCGACCATGATCCACCACGCGAATCATGTGACGATACGCCTGGCGGCACTGGCGGTATGGCCTGTCGCCTCCGAGGGGCGCTATAGCCTTCCCGCGTGAACTTGGACCAGATCGTCATGGCGCCTTTCATCCCTGCGTCGGCAGGGCTCTCGGGTTGGGCCTTTGTGAAGGCGTGGACCAACTTCCGCCTCCTCACCCGAGGGCAGTGGATCGAGGCGGAGATCGTCTATGTCCGGGAGGACACGGACGGCGACGGCGACCCCCGTTTCTATCCCGAGGTCGCCTTCACCCCTCCGGACAGCGATGAGGTCAGGGTCGAATCCAAGGTCGGCAGGCTGTACCCGATCGACTACCCGACGCGGATACGCGTCCGGTACGACCCAGCCAAGCCCCGACGTGCCCGTCTGCAGGGTTACGGCGAACCTGGCCTGTTCGCATGCTTGGCGAGCGGGGTCGCCATGGCCGTCCTCGCCGTGGGTCTGTTCATGGACCTCTTCAACTGACGATCTTCCGCACCACCTGGCCGTCGACACGGCCCCAGGAACAGGTTCTCGATCAGGCCGCCAGGGCCCCCTCGGGCCTGGTGTTGGCCCACTTTGACGACAGGGCCTAGGAGCAGCCGGGTACGGTGCTGGCGCTACCACAGTTGTTGGGTTGGTTACCGGCGACGGGACTGTCGATCAGCGTCACCGTGCCGCTGGTTTTGACGATGCCGCCACCGTCTGCACCCGTTCCCAGCGCTCGGTTCTTGGTTACCGGGCTATGGTTGAGAGCCACCGTGCCGAAGGCCGTATTGAAGATGCCGCCACCGCGGGAGTTCGTGCCGTTGGCAGTGTTGCCGGTGACCGGGCTGTCGGTGAGTTGCACCGTGCCGGAGCCCGTATTGAAGATGCCGCCGCCCTGCGCATTGTTACCGGTGGTGGTGTTGCCAGTGACCTTGCTTCTCTTCAGCGTCATGGTTTCGGCTTGCGCGATGCCGCCGCCCTGCACATTGGTACCGGTGACATCGTTGCCGGTGACTCCGGTGCTGGTCAGCGTCACCTTCGTGCCGACGGCGGCGGCGATTCCGCCAGCCAGTGTGGTTGCGTGGTTGCCGGTGATCCTGCTTCTGTCGACGGTCGCCGTGCCGGAACCTCCGAATGGGCTCACAAACACGGCCCCGCCGGCCCTCCTCGCCGTGTTGTTGTAGAGCGTGCTCCTGTTGACGCTCACCGCGCCATTGTCGTTGTCGATGGCCCCACCAAAGATGTCGGCGGTATTGGTGGTGAGGCTGGTGTTGTTCAGCGTCAGCGCGGGACCGCCACCCTGGAGCCAAATGGCACCGCCCCGGCCGTTGCCAAGGCCACTGGACGCGTGACCGTTGCTGAGGGTCAGGGCGTTGAGAGTGAGGTTTCCATTGGGGCCGTCGATTTCGAAGAAACGGAAATTTGCCGCGGTTGCGGCACGGGTGATGGTGTCGCCGCATCCGTTGATCGTAACCTTATTCGTGATGACCGACAGTCCGTTATCGTCGTTGGGCGGTGCGGCGTCGGTGAGAGTGTAGGTGCAGCCGCGCCTGAGATTGACTGTGCCGCCCACTGTGGCGACAGCGCCGATCGCGGCTTGCAGGTCGCTCTCGCTGCAGCTGGTCACTTTCACAGTCAGCGGCCGACTGGTGGCAGGAGTGGTTCCGCTTGCCTCGGCTGAGGGAGTGCCGACCACTGGGTTGGTAGGCGCCGTAGCCGACTGCGACACGCCCAGTGGGTCCGGACCCGGTGGGACAGGTTGTGCGGTAGCGGGCGGCGTGACGAAGCCAAAAGCGGCGGGGGTGAGCCCCATGAGAATGGGGGCGATACGAGAGATGCTCAGACGCATCGGGGCTCCTTGGGCGGATCGCGAGTGTCGTTCCCGTGAGTGGTACCGGAACACCAACAGAAATGATTCATGTCGGATCAATCGACAGGAAGGCAACACGCCCGGCTGCGATCACAATTCAACCGAGAGATCCTCGCCTGAATAGCCGCCAGTGACACATCGCACGCGCACTCACGGTGGCAGCCGACTCCTGATCGACACCATTCGGAGACAGTGCATCCAAAGCGCTGAGGGCGATTCTCCAGGGTATTGCACTTGAATTCGTGTGTCGGTCAGTCGTTGATGGTCAGGCCAGTGCTTGTCGGTTGCTCGATGCGGGCCACCAGTTTGTTGGCGAAGTGCTGAAGTTCGTGCCGACACGGCAGGTTCAGTAAGGCGACGGGTGAGGGCCAGTAACAAGGTCGGTGGAGCCTCAACGGGCGTGGCAAGACCTGTCTTCTTGCCCTGGGTCTTGCCCAAGAAGTTGGCGACCTGCGTTTTCGGCCCGGCCTGCCTGGACCCTCGGTGGGCGGGAGGCCGTCCCCGCCTGCTCAGTTGTGACGACGAGGACTTTGTCGTCCGGACGGCCACCACCCGCTCCACCAAGCTCGGCCGGCCTTTCACCCGCTGGTCGCTGCGCAAACTCGTCGCCTACCTGCGGAAAGTCCACGGCCGGGTGATCCGCGTCGGCCGCGAGGCGTTACGCGGCTTGCTCGCCCGCCGCGGTGTCACCTTCCAGCGCACCAAGACATGGAAGGAATCCCCCGACCCGGGCCGCGAAGCGAAGCTGGACCGGATCGAGGAGGTCCTTCACCGCTTTCCGGACCGGGTGTTCGCCCTCGACGAGTTCGGCCCGCTCGGAATCCGGCCCACCGCCGGCTCGGGCTGGGCCGAACGGAAACATCCCGACCGGGTGCCGGCCCCCTACCACCGCACCCATGGGGTGCGGTACTTCCACGGCTGCTACTCAGTCGGCGACGACCGCCTGTGGGGCGTCAGCCGCCGCAAGAAGGGTGCCGCGAAGACGCTGGCCGCGCTGAAGTCGATCCGCGCCGCCCGGCCTGACGGCGCACCGATCTACGTGATCATGGACAATCTGTCCGCCCACAAAGGCGCAGACATCCGCCGCTGGGCGAAGAAGCACAAGGTCGAGTTGTGCTTCCCCCGACCTACGCCTCGTGGGCCAACCCGATCGAGGCGCACTTCGGACCGCTGAGGCAGTTCACCATCGCCAACTCCAACCACCCCAACCACACCGTCCAGACACGGGAGCTGCACCGCTACCTGCGCTGGCGCAACGCCAACACCCGGCACCCCGACATCCTGGTTGCTCAGCGACGCGAACGGGCGCGTATCCGCAGTGAGAGAGGCATCCGCTGGGGCGGTCGACCACTCGAAGCGGCAGCGGCCTGACCACCGAACCCGGCGGGTGTTTCCGGTCACAGCCCCAAGTCGGCGCGCACGAGCCGGACCGCGGCTACTGGGTCTTCGGCTCGGGTGACTGTCCGGCCCACGACGATGTGTGACGCACCGGCGGCGATGGCAGCACGCGGTGTCCCGGGTCGGGCGTGTTCGGATGGGGATTCACCGGGCAGTGTCACTCCCGGCGTGACGATCAGGGAGCTGGACCCCAGTACCCCCCGCAGCTGTGCGGCTTCCTGCGGCGATGCGATCACGCCATGGCATCCAGCGCGGTTCGCCAGCCGGGCCAGGCGCAGCACCTGCTCCCCGGTCGAGGCGTTGACCCCGAGGTCAGCGAGGTCGGAGCCGGTCATGCTGGTGACGACGGTCAGGGCCAGGACACGCAGGCGAGGAAAGTCGCGGGCCGCGGCGACGGCGGCAGCCATAATGTCGGTGCCACCCATGCCGTGCACCGTCACCATCGACGCGCCCAGCGTCCCTGCTACACGGACTGCGCCGGCAACGGAGTTCGGTATCTCGAAGAGCTTCAGGTCCAGGAACACCTCATTGCCCTCGGCAACGAGGTGCTTGATGAGATCGGGCCCCGCCGCCGCGAGCAGCTCCAGCCCGACCTTGTAGAAACGGCACTCATCACCCAGACGGTCGACGACCTCCTCAGCCGCTCGACGGCTGTCGAAATCCAAAGCAACGATGATCCGGCTGGTTGACTCCACGGCGCCATTGTCATCCACCACGCCGGTCGGCCCACGGTCGGGTTGCCTCAACCCGACCGACCAACCCGGTGAACTAACCAGGGGGCCTGACCTGCGGTTTCTCTCGTCGGTGCGGCGGGCTCGACTGGCACTGGCCACGCAGCCCGATCACCTGACGTACGCGATCTGTGGCTGTGTGTCCTGCTCGTTCAGTACGGGTGCCGATCCGGTTTCGTCTCCCAGGCCTCGTATGCCGTCGCACCCAGCTCGGGGTGGATCTGCTCGATGTGGATCCGACGCTGGTCGAGCGGTTTCTGGAAGTCCTCGTACTGGAAGGCGTCGTCGAAGCCGATATTCCGCGTGGCGTCCAGGTCGCAGCTGAAGTAGACGTTGTCGATACGTGACCAGTAGATGGCGCTCATGCACATCGGACACGGTGCGCCGCTGATGTAGATCGAACAGCCCTGGAGCATCCGGGCACGCTCGGGAACCGGGTCGGGTGAGCCTTCGGGACGCGGCACATATCGCAGGGTGCCCTCGTTCTGGTGCTCTTCCGAGATGGTGGGCGCCTGGGGGTTGAGGAGCTGGGACGCCTTGCGGATGGTCTCCACCTCGGCATGTGCGGTCGGGTCACCGGTCAGGAGCACGCGGTTCTGCCCCCGGGCGAGGATCTCGCCGTCCCGGGTGATGACGGCGCCGAACGGGCCACCCCAGCCGTGCTCGACCGACTCCGTGGCCAGTCGCACCGCTTCCTCCAGGAACTCCTTGTGCCCCATGGCGGCCTCCGCTCCTCGCCATTTTCATGGCTCAACAGTCAACATTATTCGAATTCTGCCAATTTGCTCCTTAAATCCCTTTCAGATTAGGCTACTCCGTATGAACGCCAGCGCAAACCGCGCCCCTGGTGGAGCCGGAGCCACCGTGGTGATCACGCAAAGGGTCGTCCCGGGTCGTGAGGAGGACTACAAGCGCTGGCAGGAGCAGGTGAATCGGGCCGTACGGGACTTCGACGGCTTCGAGGGAACGGAGCTGTACCCCCCCGAATCCGCCGAGGACAACCAGTGGGTCGTGGTGTTCCGTTTCTCGGGCGTCGACCAGCTGAGCGCCTGGCTCGAGTCTGCGACGCGCCGGGAACTTCTGCACGACGGCCGCGACTTGTTCGAGGAGCAGCCGTCCCAGGAGGTTCTCAGCGGAGGGCGACCGGCTCGGGAAGCCGTGACGGCGGTCGTCTCCCACGATGTGAAGCCCGGCCGCGAGCAGGACTTCCTGCGCTGGCAGGACAAGGTCCTGAAGGCTCAGCAGAAGTACCGGGGCTTCAAGGGGTCCGAGCTCTTCGCGCCGGTCGAGGGGATCCAGGATCGCTGGGTCGTCGTGTTCCGGTTCGACACCCGTGAACACCTCGACCACTGGCTGGAGTCGGACGTCCGCAGGAAACTGCTGGACGAGGGGCGTGACTACTTCGCCGACTTCGAGGTGCGCGAGATCGCGTCGGCCTTCAGCGGGTGGTTCCGTTTCGGCGGGGAGGAGGCGGGGGTCCCGCCCAACTGGAAGCAGGCCATGTCCGTTCTCCTCGCCCTCTATCCCACCGTCGTGGTGCTCAACCTCAGCGTGGGTCGTGCCCTCACCGATGCCGGCGTTCCGGGGTACCTCGGCCTGTTCATCGGAAACGTGTTGAGCGTCGCGATTCTGACCTGGGTTCTGATGCCGTTGGTGAACCGTGCCCTGACCTTCTGGCTGGCGCCCGACCGGCCGCGTTCGCGACGCGTCGAGCTGGCGGGTACTGCCATGGTGATGGCGTGCTACGCGGGGCTCCTCGCTGTTTTCGGCTTCACCACGTGACGTGCCGAGGTGAGGAGCACAGGTGATGAACCGGCACACGCCAGCTCACCGTCTCGCAGGAATGTCGGTACGACGGGACGACGCCGGTTACGAAGACATCCGCAGCGCCGCGGTGTGGAACGGGCTCACACCGGCGCGGTTCCCGGACGTCATCGTCCGTCCGGCCTCGGCCGATGACGTCGTGGAGGCGGTCCGCCTGGCCCGCGCCCGGGGACTCCAGGTCGCCATGCGGTCGGGAGGACACAGTTGGTGCGGGTCACCGTTGCGTGACGGCGGCATGCTGATCGACCTGTCCGGGCTCCGAACGTGTGCGGTCGACCCCGTCTCCGCGACGGCGACGGTGCGGCCCGGGATCACGGGCCGGGAGCTCACTCCCGAGCTCGGCCGTCACGGGTTCGCCTTCCCCACGGGACACTGCGGGTCCGTCGCCCTTGGTGGGTACCTCCTCAGCGGAGGGCTGGGATGGAACTCCGGTGTCCGTGGACCGGCCTGCGCCGACGTGACGGAAATCGAAGCCGTCACCGCGGACGGCGAGCCCCTCACCTGCAACGAGCGGGAACACCGAGATCTGTTCTGGGCGGCGCGCGGGGCAGGGCCCGGCTTCTTCGCCGTGGTCACCGCCTTCCGTCTCAGGCTGTATCCGCGCCCCGAGGCGATCATCAGTACCACCTGGGCCTTCCCCCTCGCGGACGTCATCGAGGTGACGCACTGGGCCATGGGGGCGTCCTCAGAGATCCCCCCGAGCGTCGAGCTGAGCCTCTCCCTCGCCACGGCGGACCCCGGCCCGGCGCCCGGCCCCAAAGTGGTGACCGTGACGGGGACCGCCTTCGCCCATTCACGGCAAGAGGCCTACGACTTCCTGGAACCGCTGCGGACCTGCCCCCTCGCCGAACGCTCCCTCTCCCGCCGGCTGGACGAGCCGATGACATTCGAGACCCTGTACGACGTCTCCGCCACTCTGTGGGGTCCTGAGTACCGCTACGCGTCGGACACGCTGTGGTCGGACGCCGACTTCCCCACGCTGCTCGGGCGGCTCGCCGACGTCTTCGACGCGGCCCCGTCGAGCAGGTCGCTGGTCCTGGCGCCGGTCTCACCGGCGGGCCGACCGCCGAAGGACATGGCCTTCTCCGCGCTCGGGGACAGCTACCTCGCTCTGTACGCCGTCTGGCAGGACCCCCGCCAGGACGCAACCAACATCAACTGGCTGCGTCAAGCCATGCACGCGGTCGAACCCCTGGGGACCGGGCACTACATCGCCGAGGCCGACCTCACCGCCGCGTCGTCCCGTGCCCGCCGGTCCTTCGTCCCGGACGACTGGCAGCGACTGCAGAGTCTCAGAGCGACGTACGACCCGGACGGCGTCTTCTGGTCCTATCTGTCACCTGGCGACGTCTCCCCATGACGTGGGGTGACCATGACCGCGTCGTATCGCTCAGTCATGCGTCCCCGTCTGCTTCGTGCGGACCAGGAGCAGCGCCGCGCCGCCGATCACGACCAGGGCTATCGCCGTGCCCGCGACGAGCGGGGTGGCGTTCGACGTGCCCGTTTCGGCGAGGTTGGTGTCCGTTGCCGTGCCGCCCGCCGTGGCGGGACCGGGCTCGCTGAGCGTCTGGATCTTCAGGCCGCCCGTGGCGGTCTCCGTCTTGCAGTCGAGGACACCCTTGACCCACCTCTTGTAACCTGCCGGGCCCTTGATCGTGAAGTCGTAGGGCTGGTCCTCCTGCAAAGGGACGGTCACCTTCTGTGACGCACCTGCGGGGATCGCGTGCTCGGCGCCCATGAGATCGAACGTGAACGCCTTGTCGCCCTTGTTCACCGCGGTGATCTCCACACCGCCCTCGGCGCAGTTCTTCTCGGCCGACAGGGCCGGCACGGCACCTTTCTTGGCCCAGGCCGCCGTGGTCGTGGCCGAGACGGTGGACTCGCTGGAGCCGGCGAGTATCTGCGCCTGGCTGCGGGTCTCGGAGGTGAGGGCCCGGCCGACCGGCACGGTGGTCGAGGCCTGGACGGTCAGCTCTGCCCAACCGTCCTGCGCCGTCTTCGGCACCTGGAAGTAGATCCGGCTACCGTCGGCCGCGGTCGTGACCGGTTTGCCGTCCTTGTCCACGATCTTCACCTTGGTGGTGGCGGCGTCCGCCGGCGGGGTCACCGTCACGCCGTCCGCGTTCGTGTGCACCGTGACCGGGCCGAGCCGCTCGCCCGGGTGGCCCGCGACGGCCGGCGGGTCGAGGGTCAGGGACGCCGCGGGCTCCGGAAGGTTCCGCGCGTGCTTCTCCAGGTAGTCCGCGAGTCTCTCGGCCTGCGGATCGACCGCGTCCACGTCGGCGCCGTCCGAGAAGCGCCAGATCGCCACCTGGGTGCCGGCCGCCGCGTCCTGCTCGGTGAGGCCCTTGGCTCCGGTCTCGGCCGCCAGCCGCGCCAGGTCGTTCACCTGCGGGTAGGAGTTCTGCACGATCCAGCGGATCTTTCCGGCGTTCTTGTTGCCGTTCAGGGACGTGCCGCTCCAGGACGTCTCGTGGTACCTGGCCTCCTTCTGCGTGGCGTTGTCGATGTCGATGCCGTACGTCTGCAGGGTGCCGCCGTTGTCGACGGACATCTCGAACAGGCCCGCCGACACCTGTTCGTCCGTGCCGCCGCCGTGGACGACAGCGGCCCCGTACGTCTTGAGGCCGCCGACGGTCGCGGTCGCCCCGCCCTCGCTCTGCGGCGTCCCGTCGGCGGCCGCCGCCCACACGACGGCCAGCGGGCCCGCCGCGACGAGTCCGGACACCAGCGTCACGGCAGCGAGACGGGCGGCTCCTCGCCTGCGCGCGGACGGCGCAGAGAACGCAGCAAACACAGAATTCCCCTTCGAGCAGGACCCGTTGACGTGGGGGGTGTGGTCCCACCAGCAGAATCAGAAGCCCCGAGAGCTATGCCCGGCATCCTAAGGACGCCGCGCAGCCCGCTCCCCGATCATGTGGCCCAACAGCCGATCCGACTCATAATCGTTATCGCTCACACAGCCTGTGAGCTGCGCCTATCGCCCTTTGGACAGGAAGCGTCGGGATATCGACTGACACTTGCGGTGATAAGCGGCAGTTGAGCCGGGACTGATGACCTGTCGGATCTGATTTCATGTCACCCCGGCTGGCTCCGGGTGCGGTTGCTCCGCCCCTTCTTGCGGCTGTGTCTCCTCCGGCATCCGACTCGCCGGTTCCGTCTCCCAGTTGGGCTCCGGCTGCATCGTCCCCCCGGTCTGCGCCTCGGGCCGGGACGACCGCCGGAAGGCCGACGTGCCGCGCGACAGATCGTGACCGATCGCCGCCGCGTCGAGGTCCGCCGACAGCCAGCCCTGCCCGTCGCGCTGCTCGGTCCGCACCTTCAACCGCCCCTGGACGACCAGCGGGTCCCCCACCGCCACCGACGCGGCGACGTTCGTGGCCAGCGAGCGCCGGGCCCACACCGTGAAGAAGTTGGTGTGCCCGTCCGTCCACACGTTCTTCTCGCGGTCCAGATACCGCGCCGTCACCGCCAGCCGGAAGCGGGCGGTGGGTCCCGTCGGCGACTCCCGGTACACCGGCTGTGTGGCGACGTTGCCGACCACGCACACCATCGTCTCGTTCATGGCGAAACCCCTCCCTCGCCCCGGCCGCGCGCCGGAGCGGAACGCGTACGGGCCTGTCCCGCACGGATGCGTCTGCCGCGGCGGCCACGCGCCCTGTCGCCTGCCGCCGCCGTGCGGCGACCGCGTCGTCCGCGATCGCCGCGAAGCCAGACTGCCTCCGTCGGCCCGAGCCCGCTGCGCGCTGTGGGCTACCGTCCGGTTGTGGAAAACGCCGCCACCCGAACGAGTGCCTCCGCCCCTTCCCGTGCCTGGCCGACGCCTCCGTCGGCTCTCCGGCGCGACGGCCGCACGGCGCTCACCGCACTCGCGTCCCCAGCCCGGCCCCCGCCACCTTCGCGTACTGCTCCCGCACTTCCCGGTACCGCAGCAGTTCCGCCGCCACCGGATCCAGAACCCGGGCCCGCCCGCACGCGGCGGCCGCGTCCCTCAGCCGCCGTTCCGCCTCGAGCCCGTACCGCCGGGCCGGTCCGCGTGCCGCCACCCCGCAGCCCCACTCGACGGCCGGACCACCGGCCAGGCCCACCAGCAACAGCAGTAGCGCCATCCAAAGGCTCGACGGCATGAAACCGACGACTTGCCCCACCAACCACAGAGAACCCATCAGTTGCAGGAGTGTCATCGACACCTGGGCGAACACGGCGACCCGCCACCAGCCGGGTCGGGGCGGCCGACCCGACGGCAGGGCGGTACGCACCGCCAGCTCGTCCAGCGCCTCCGGCAGCCCCTGCGCACCCCGTACCGCGGCCTCGCGCACCGCCTGGGCCCAGGGCGTCGGCAGCCCGACCGTCGCCCGGTCCGCCACCGTCCGCACGGCCTGCTCCACGCGCTGCCGCGCGGTGGCCTCCTCGTGCGGGGACACGGGCACCGGCACGCGTCCCGTGGAGGGTTCGCGCCGGTCCCGGTAGCACCGCCACAGCCGCAGCCACGGCGCGCCGCACGCACGGTTGGCGTACCGCAGCCAGGCGCGCTCGGCGGCCTCCCCCGCGGCGGTCGCGCCGACCGCGTCCGCGAGCCGCCCGGCGAACTCCTCGCGTGTCTCCTCGGTGAGCCCGGCGCAGCCCGCGGTGGCGTAGACGGGCCGCAGCCGGGCGGCGGCCGCGTCCACGTCCGCGGAGACACGGCGCGCAGCAGCCCCGCGCTCGGCCACGAACTGTCCGAGCGCCTCGCGCAGTTCGCCCACGCCCTCGCCGGTGAGCGCGGACAGCGCGAGGACGGTCGCGCCCGGCTCGCCGTACTCCCCCAGGGCGATCCCGTCCCCGTCGAGCAGCCGCCGCAGATCGTCGAGCACCTGCTCGGCGGCCTCCCCGGGGAGCCGGTCGACCTGGTTGAGGACGACGAACATGACCTCGGCGTGCCCGGCCAGGGGCCGCAGATAGCGCTCGTGGAGGACGGCGTCGGCGTACTTCTCGGGGTCGACGACCCAGATGACGGCGTCCACGAGGGCCAGGATGCGGTCGACCTGCCGCCGGTGTTCCACGGCCGCGGAGTCGTGGTCGGGCAGGTCGACCAGGACGAGGCCGCTCAGCGGTGCCTCGCCGTCGGCGCTCGACACGGGGCGTCGACGCAGCCGCCCCGGAACGCCCAGGCGGTCGAGCAGCGGGCCCGTGCCCTCGCTCCAACTGCACGCGTTCGGCGCGGCGGTGGTCGGCCGGCGCAGCCCGGTCTCGGAGAGCGGCGCGCCGGCGAGCGCGTTGAAGAGCGTCGACTTCCCGCTGCCGGTGGCGCCCGCGACGGCCACCACGGTGTGCTCCCCGGAGAGCCTGCGACGCGCGGCCGCCTCGTCCAGGACCCGGCCCGCCTCCGCGAGCGTGCGGCTGTCCAGCCGGGTCCGCGACAGACCCACCAGTTCGCGCAGCGCGTCCAGGCGGGAGCGCAGGGGCCCGTCGTAGGCGAGCGGCTCGGGCCCCCGTACGGCCGCGTCACCGGGCTCGCCCGGTGTGGTGCCGTCCGGCGGGACGGCCGTACCGGACATGCGGCGGGCGATCAGTCCGTCGTCCCAGACGGTCAGGGACTCCGTGTGCGCCGTATGCGCCGCCGGGTCGCCGGGCTGCACCCGTGCGTGCCGGTCGTCGTCCGCCGGGCCCCCGGTCGGGGGCGTCGCCTTCGGGGCGCCCGTCAGGGAGCCGTGCGGCACGCCGGTGTCCGCACTGGTCTCCTCCGTCGCGGAATCGTGCTCCCCGCGCGCGTACTCGGCGGCTGACCGCCCGTCGTCCGCCCGCTCCTCGGGGGTGGCGGCGGCCCCTTCCGGAAGCTCATATCCAGGGTTCTGGACGTGACCCATGTGATCGCTGTGATCAGTGTGATCCGTGGCGGCGGTCACCGCGGTCACCTCTCCTTCTCGAGTACGGACAGCGCGGCGATGAGTTCGGCCTGGGGCTCGGCGTGGACGTCGAGGGCGTCGAGGGGGGCGAGGCGGCGTTCGCGTTCCGTGCGCAGGGCGCGGTCGAGGTACTCCGAGAGCAGCCGCGCGGCGCGGTCGCGCAGCCGCAGCGCCCTATGTGCGCCGATCCGCTCGGCGAGCCCCTCGCCGGCCGCCCGCGCCCGCCGTCCGCCGAGCAGCGCCGTGGCGACGAGGGCGGCCACCTCCTCGACGTCCGGGGCGGTGCTCCTGTCGAGGTCGCGCACCGCTTCCTCGGAGTACTCCTCCAGGACGCGCCGCCAGCGTCGTACGGTCATCCCGATGCGGTGCTCGGCACTCTCCAGTGTGGCGTCGCGCTGCGTCAGTTCGGGGGCCGCCGCGGCGGGTTCTCGCCGCCAGACCTCCTCCACGCGCTCGTCGGCGGCTGTGACCGCGCACAGCAGCAGGGCGCCGAGGCTGTCGACCAGGGCGTCCAGCAGCTCCCCGGCGGTGCAGTCCACGGGGTGACCGCGCCAGCGCTTCAGTGCGTCGCCGGCGAGGACGGCCCCGGACTGCAGACGCTCCCGCACGCGCGCGTGCTCGCTGTCGTACGCCGTGTCGACGGCCGCGGTGAGCCGGAGGGCGGCGGCGTACTGGGCGGAGGCGGCGCCGGCCAGTTCCGGCAGCCGGGCCCTGAGCGAGTCGAGGACTCCCCGTGCCGTCCGTGTCATGGCGGCCTCCCGGGCGGCGGGATCCCGGACCAGGTTCTCGAGCCACAGGCGCAGCGGCTCGACGGCGGTGGCGGGCAGCAGCCCCCCGCCCCAGGCGGACTCGGGCAGCTCCGGCACGGTGAACCGGGGGACGTCGCCGAGGCCGGCCTTGGTGAGCAGCGCGCCGTACTGCCGCGACACCTCGGACACGACCTGGTGCGGTACCCGGTCGAGGACGGTGACGAGGGTCGCGCGGTACTCCTTGGCGGTGCGCAACAGGTGCCAGGGCACGGCGTCGGCGTAACGGGCGGCGGTGGTGACCAGGACCCAGACGTCGGCGGCGCAGATCAGCTCGGCGGCGAGGATCCGGTTGCCCGCGACCAGGGAGTCGATGTCGGGCGCGTCGAGGAGGGCGAGCCCGCGCGGAAGCGTGTCGGCGGTCTCGATGCGCAGCACCCGCTGCTCGCGGCCGACGGCGGCGCGCGGATCGTCGCCGCTCTCCTGCTGGGGCACCCACACGCGCGGAAGGCTGGGCAGGACGCGCATACGGCTGAACCAATGGTGGTCCCCCGGATGGCAGACGAGGACGGGCGTTCGGGTGGTGGGCCGCAGTACGCCCGCCTCGCTGACCTTGCGCCCGACGAGGGAATTGACGAGCGTCGACTTGCCGCTTCCGGTCGATCCCCCGACGACGACCAGCAGGGGCGCTTCAGGCTCTCTCAGCCGGGGCACCACATAGTCGTCGAGCTGTGCGAGAAGCTCGTCGCGGTTCGCACGCGCGCGTGGAGCCCCGGTCAGGGGCAGCGGGAAGCGTGCGGCGGCGACACGGTCGCGCAGGGCGGAGAGTGCGTCGAGCAGCTGAGGCCGTACGTCCAAGGTCACCACATGCGAAGAATGCCCAATTTTGGACACTTTCTGAAGCATATGGCAATGTCTGCGCGCCGAAGGACAGACGGGACGGATGGGGCGACTGGGGCGCAGGCATAACGAGTGCACAACACCCGGGTCGTGGAACGCCAAAAGCGATGCACGATTCGCACCTGCCTGCGATTATCGGACCGCTTCACCGAACCTCCACACAGAGCCACGGAGGCGAAGCAACAGGGACAAGGGCCCGGGGAGCCCTATCCTTGTCCCCGGCAAGGTCACGGATCAGCCCGTCCGGGCCCCACGACAAGCCACCACACAGGCCCCCGTAGCTCAGTGGATAGAGCAGGCGCCTTCTAAGCGCTTGGCCGCAGGTTCGAGTCCTGCCGGGGGCGCCACGTCCTACCAGCAAAAACGCCCTGGAGGGGTTCTCCCCTCCAGGGCGTTTCGCGTCTCTGACGGCAACGCTGACGGCAAAGGTGACATCGCTGCCACGACGGTTTTCAAGACCGCCGGCCTGCCTGTCCACCACCAGCGGAAACGCCGTTGCAGGAATATCGCTGTCCCAGGTCGGCTCCCAGCGCTGTGGGCCCCGCCACGCGTATCCGAGCGCTTCACTGTCGTCGGCGGGGTAGAAACGGGCAGGCGAACGTAGCGGGCTGGATCACAGGCGCATGATGACCAGGGCGGTGTCGTCGGTGGCGTCGCCTGATGGAAGCAGGTCGTTGAGCACGGCGTCGGCGAGGGCTTCGGGGTCGTCTGCCTGGTGGCGGGCCAGAGAGTCGGCGAGCCGGGCGAGGCCGGTGTCGATGTCTTCGCCACGGCGTTCGAGCAGGCCGTCGGTGTAGAGCGCGAGAACGGCGCCCTCGCGGAAGGCTGTGACAGCCTGGATCCGGGAGGCGTGTTCAGGACGGGCGGCCAGTGGCGGGTCGGTGGCCTGGTTGAGGAACTCGACGGTCTCGTCCCTCTGCAGGAGCGCGGGTGGTGGGTGGCCGGCGCTGCTGTAGGTGATGGTGCGGCTCTTCCAGTCGATGAATGCCGTGGCCACGGTGGTGTTCTCGGCGCCGTCGACGGTACGGGCGTACAGCCCGAGGACTTCCAGGGCGCGGGCGGGACCTTCGGCGACGAGTGAGGCGGCGGTGAGGGCGCTGCGCAGTTGTCCCATGACGCCGGCCGCGGGCAGGCCGTGGCCGACGACGTCGCCGACGGCGACGGCGATGCGGTCGCCGGGCAGGTCGACCAGGTCGTACCAGTCGCCGGCCACATTCAGTGCTTCGGCGGCGGGCCGGTAGCGTACGGCCGCCTGATGCCGGCCGACCGGGCGCAAAGCGGGCAGCATGGATTCCTGCAAGGCCAGCGCCACTTCACGGGCGCGGATTAGTTCGGTGACGTCCTCCGCCCGGTGCAGCAGCAGCGCCACCCGCCCATCCGGTCCGAACACAGGAATGTTGGTCATGTTGAAGTACTGCTCGTGCCACACTCCGGGCTGATCGGGGTCCTCCCTGTCGTAGCGTTGCAACGCCACGATGCTGCGCTCCCCGGTGTCGGCCGCTTGGCGCAGTGACGCCAGAACTCTGAGCAGGAGAGGCTCGGCGGGGGCTTTTTCGGGGTGGTCCTCAGGCACGAAGTGACCGATCACTTGTTCGCGTGGAAGGCCCCGTAGGCGCAAGAACTCCGCGTTGGCGTCCGCGTAGATCAGTTGCGGGGTCACTAGCGCCACCGCCCCGGGAAGCGCCTGGAACACCGCCGCGTAGTCGATCGCCGGTACCTTCATGACTTCCCTGCCTTGCCCGCAGCTCTGTCTCTTTTCACGATACGAGCGGGGAGTCACAGCTCGCCTCATGATGTTGTGGGCCCAAGGGCGGCTACACACGAACGGTGATCGATTGGCGTGCCCGGAGACCTCGCCGGGGCGTGCGCCGCGCGGACGTTTGCGGACCGTCGCAGCAGGTGAGAGGCGCACCGGCCCAAGGTCAAGCACTCCGCGAAGTTGCTTCGGGACGAAGAGGTCGTGAGCCAAAGGCTGTCACGCTCGATCAGTACGGCGTTTGCCCATACCCACGGCCGACCTGCAGATGCTTCAGCTGCCGGGCGCCTCTCAACCATCGCCCTGTCGGGTGGATCAACAGGGTCAAGCAGGATTGGGCGCCCCCGGAGGGGACCTATGGACTCGCGGGCGATGTCTGCGGTCCGCCACGAGGGCGTACCGGTGCCTTGTGAGGGGTGAGCATGGGACCTTCGGTGAGCAGGGTTGCCGTGAGCAAGTTGCCGATGGTCGGCGCGATGTTCTGGGCGACCAAGATCGTGGCCACCACGCTGGGCGAGTCGGCATCGAACTTTGTCACGATGGCCCCACTGAACCTCGGCTACGCCGTCGGCGCGCTGATCTTCCTGATGGCGTTCGGGGTCACCCTGGCGATGCAGCTCAAGGCTGACCGCTTCCATCCGGTGGTGTTCTGGTCGGTCATTCTGACGACCAGCATCGTGGGCACCTCGATGTCCGACTACATCAACCGCACCGCTGGGCTCGGCTACGCCGGCGGCTCAATTCTGCTGACCAGCCTGCTGGTGATCGTGCTGATCGGGTGGCGGATGACCGGACAGACCATGGATGTGGAACGGATCGCCACCACGGAGGGCGAGGTCTTGTACTGGACCGCGACACTGGTGTCCAACACGCTGGGTACCTCCAGCGGTGACTTCCTCTCCGGCGGTCTGGGCCTCGGCTTCCGCGACAGTTCTCTGCTGCTGTCCGGGGCCATGCTCGTGATCCTTGCCGCGCACTATCTGACCCGGATCTCCGGCACTGCGCTGTTCTGGGCGGCCTACGTGTTGACCCGCCCTCTCGGAGCGGTGGCGGAGAACGCGGTGGAAAAGCCCGTCGCGCAGGGCGGGCTCGGAGTAGGAACCACGGTCACCTCATCCGCGCTGCTCGCCGTCCTGGCAATTCTGGTGGGCTGGCAGATGGTCACCGGCCACCAAGTGACCTGCAAGGTGGATGCCGCCTTGGCAACCGATAGCGACGATCCCCAGCCTGCCGGCCCATCAACAGCAACTTCGACGGATGGCTACGCGGGCAAACCCCCGGGACGCCACTCGCACCGAGGGGAAGGCGGCCGGGCCGATCTCTGAACTGCGCCGTTCTGACATCCACGAGTGACATCGACGGCGCCGGACGCCAGCACTCCTAGCCGGTCTGGCACGGCCCGCGTGGCCCGGCGCCTCCCCGGCAGTACCGCGCAGCGATCGAGCTCCTAAGGCGGTGGTCCGGCACCCGCAGGCCGACAGCATCGACGGCAACGCTGACGGCAACGTCCACGGACGGCGACGGCTCTCGGCAACTCGTCACAGAGATGACGGGGAGCCGCAGGACCGCACCTGTAGGGCTTGCCCGCATCTTCCAAGCGCTTGGCCGCAGGTTCGAGTCCTGCCGGGGGCGCCAGATTCCGCCCTCCCCTCGGGGAGGGCTTTTTGCTGCTCAGAGCGGGTATCGCTTGGCATGAGTCAGCCTCGGACGCCCCCTTTATGGCCAAGGGAAGACTCCGGGGCTGTCCGGTTGTCGCCGGGTTTTCGCGGGTGGCTGTGTCGAACGCGTGTCGAAGTTCTGGGCCGAGGGGCCAGTCACCGGACGGCCGCTCGGGGAGATCTCCGGCAGCCTCAAGCCGCCTCTTCAGGTCGGGTAGCCGGCCTTCGATGCGTTGGGCGTAGGTCGCCAGGAGCACGGCAACGCTGTTCCCGGCCCACTGTCTGCCCCGGGACGTCCTTGGGCCGTGCAACGTCACCCGACGGCCGACCGACAACAGCAGAAACCCATGGCATCTGAGCTGGTCAGAGCCGTGGGCTGCGTCAGCCTTGCTGGCCAGCCGGACGGCTGTCCAGTACACCGGCAACTGTTCGTTTGCACCCTTAGCACTCGATCGACTACCAGAGCATCCGCAGCAGTTGGTGTGCTTTGTTCGCCAGGCTGCCGGGGGACGAGCAGAGGTCGGCCAGATCTCGGAGAGTACCGAAGGACCACAACCAGGGGTGGTTGTGACTCTGTCCGGCGATATCGCCGCTGTACGCCGCCGCCGCGCCGGCCACAACCGGCGCGCAGAGCAAGGTCAACAGCACCGGCCCATACCCGACATCCGTAGCCACAGCTACGACCACGACCTCGCCCAGGAACAATCCTCCCCCTAGGAACGCTGCCAGTAGCCCTCTGAGCAGGTTGCGAGAGACCAACCACGCGGGTGCGATCGCAAGCACCGCTCCGATCACCACACCGAGCAGTGATCCCACCCCCAAGCTACCCACTACGGAGATCAAGCCTCGCCCGAGGATCGCGAGTGGGTCATGGCGAAACGAGACCACTGCCCCAACGAGGAACAGGTCGCCCCAGATGATCGCGGGAAGCGTTCCCACCCGTACGCCGAATCGCAGACCGCGCAGCGCTGCCCCCCGCCTCACCATCCCCTACACCCCCGCACGGCTGACGCTTCAGGCTGTCGCAGCCTGTCAGCTTAGCCGTGCCCCATCCATGCCCGAGCGTGCGGGAAACCGGCCCGTTCCGCCTTTGCGGCCACCTCCCGAACGGTAGCCGTCAGCAGTCGGTCATGGCTGGGGCACGAGGCGGACCGGCCGCCAGGCACAGGGGTGGCGGCGTCTTCTAAGCGCTTGGCCGCAGGTTCGAGTCCTGCCGGGGCGCCAGTTTCCGCCCCCCTCGGGGAGGGCTTTTCGCTGGACAGAGTGGGTGGTACTCGGTACGAGTCAGCCCCGGAAGCCCCCTTGATGATCAAGGGAAGACTCCGCCAGGAGCACGGCAACGTGCCTGCCCCCAGTTATCCTGCCTTGTCCTGAACAAGTCAGGGAGGCCCCCACCATGAGCAGCACCACGCCCTTTCCCGAGCGGATCGAGCTCTCGGGGGAGGGTCTCGTTCTCCGCGACTGGACGGAGGCGGACCTGGCCGCGATGCCGGAGCTGTTTGATCACCCCGACATCGCGTACTGGACACCGATCGTCTCCCCCTTCGACGAAGCGGTCGCCCGCGCACGACTGGACCGGGACCGGCAGCTGCGAGCGGAGGGCACGACCATCCTGCTCGCGATCACCGTCGACGGCGGCGCACCGCTCGGCGAGGTGATGCTGCGGCGTACCCCCGAGGGCGCAGAGCTCGGCTACGCGGTCGGCCCGGCTCACCGCGGCCAGGGACTGGCGGCGCGGGCGGTGCGGGTGATGGCCGCGTACGCCTTCGAGCAACTGGGCGCCGAGAGGGTGGTCCTGGAGCTGGAGGCGGAGAACGCCGCCAGTGTCGCCGTGGCCACCAAGGCGGGCTTCAGACTGCTCGACGTGCCGCTGATCAGGGGTGAGGAGAAGGGCCGGCCCTACGCCCTGCAGACGTGGGGTCTGAAGCGCCCCTGATCGACCGGCCGTATGCCCCACTGGAGCCGTGCCCACATCCGGATCTGTTCGACATCTGACATCCGCGTCCGACTCGACGGCGTTGGCCGTGGACGGCCTTGAGCTACCTCTCATGACCGATGGCTCCCCAAGTCCCCACGGAGGCCAGCGGAGCGCTCCACACCCGGGCCACTCCCCTGCTCACCGTCGAAGAGATCGACGAGGCTGCCCGCCGGCAGGTCACCTTCCGCCCTCCCGGCGCGTAGGCCGAGACGGCCTGGCCCGGCAGAGGGTGCCAGACGCGTCACAGATCGTGCGGGCAACCCAGCGACCAGGGGCGCCCCATGGAGGCGGCGGACATCGTGGTGCCCGCCGCTCACTGCGAGATCGTCCATGTGATCCCGATCAATCGTCACCGGCCTTGACGGCGCCGCCCGTTGAATGCGTGCCGAAGACCGGTCGAGCAGACGAGGGAGGACTCCGGGCCCAGACGCCTGTCGGAGGCTCAGCCGCTCGTCCTGGTGCGGGTGACCCGCATCACACCCGACTCCTGTCAGCAATCGGGGCGCCGTCTCGTTCAAGGGGCACGCGAACGAGACAGGAGCATCTCCATGAAGCACCGCATCGTCGTACTCGGCGCCGGATACGCCGGGGCCTTCGCCGCCGGAAACCTGGCCCGTCGGTTGTCCCCCGCCGACGCCGAGGTCACCGTCGTCAACGCCGTGCCCGACTTCGTCGAGCGGATGCGGCTCCACCAGCTCGCGATCGGCCAGGACCTCGTGTTCCGCAAGCTCGCCGACGTATTCGCAGGCACCGGGGTGCGGCTGCGCCTGGCGCGCGTCACCGGCGTCGACCCCGAGCGCAGGACCGTCGCCGTGACCGGCGAGGACGGCGACGGCGAGCTCGCGTACGACACCCTTCTCTACACGCTCGGCAGCTCCGTAGCCCACCACGGCGTCCCCGGCGTGGCCGAATACGCCTTCGATGTGACCGGCCGGTCCTCGGCGCTGCGTCTGCGCGAGCGCCTGGCCGGCCTGGGCGAGGGCGGCACCGTGCTGGTCGTCGGTGAGGGGCTGACCGGCATCGAGACCGCCACCGAGTTCGCCGAGTCCCGGCCCGATCTCTCGGTCGCGCTCGCCGCCCGCGGCCAACTGGGCGCCTGGCTCTCCCCGAAGGCCCGCCGCCACCTGTGCCAAGCCTTCGACCGGCTCGGCATCACCGTCCACGAGCACACCGGCATCGAAGCCGTCGAGCCGACACGGGCGATCACCGCCGACGGTACTGCCATCCCGGCCGACGTGACCGTGTGGTCGGCCGGGTTCGCCGTGCACCCCATCGCGGCCGCCAGCGGCCTGGAGGTCGCCGAGACCGGCCAGATCGTCGTCGACCGCACCATGCGCTCGGTATCGCACCCGGACGTCTACGCCGCCGGTGACTGCGCCTACGCGATCGGCGAGAACGGCCGACCGCTGCCGATGTCCTGCGCCTCGGCCGGCTACACCAATATGCAGGCGACCGCCGCGATCACCGCGCGCCTGACGGGCAGCGCGGTCCCGACCATCGGGCTGAAGTACCACGGCAACCACATCGGCCTCGGACGGCGGGACGCGATCTTCCAGATGGTGGACAAGGACGTCCGGTCGAAGGACTGGTACCTGGGCGGCCGGACCGCCGCGTGGCTCAAGTCGGGCGTGCTGAAGGGGGCCGGGTGGAGCATCGCCCACCCGACCTTCGGCATGCCGAAGCGCAAGCGCCGCCTGGTCACCGCGCCTGAGCGGGCCGGTGCGAAGGTCGCCGCATAGGCTCCTCCGCATGGACAGCGCAGCCATCGATCGATTCGAGGCCGGCCGGGGCCGACTGGCCTCGCTCGCGTACCGTCTGCTCGGCTCGGCCGCCGACGCCGAGGACGCCGTTCAGGACGCGTTCCTGCGTTGGCAGGCCGCGGACCGGGCACGCATCGAGGTGCCGGAAGCGTGGCTCACCAAGGTCGTCACCAATCTCTGCCTCGACCGGCTCCGTTCGGCGCAGGCCCGCCACGAGCGCGCTGTCGGAGACTGGATGCCCGAGCCACTCCTCGAGGGCGACCCGATGCTCGGTCCTGCCGACACCTTCGAGCAGCGCGAATCGGTGTCCTTGGCCGTACTGACCCTCATGGAGCGCCTCTCTCCGGTCGAGCGGGCCGCTTACGTCCTGCGCGAGGCCTTCTCGTACACCCACGCCGAGATCGCCGGGATCCTCGACATCACCGAGTCCGCGAGCCAGCAGCATGTCCACCGGGCCCGACGCCGGGTCGCCGCCGAGCGCCGCGGCGGCGACGAGGTGGATCCCGCGTCCGCGCGCCGGATCGTCGAGGAGTTCCTCGCCGCGGCCACGTCCGGGCGCACCGAACGGCTGGTGGCGATGCTCACCGCCGACGCGACCATGGTCTCGGACGGCGCCGGACTGGCCAGGCGGCTGCTGCGGTACAAGACGCGCGAGCGCATCGCCTCTTCCGTGCGGGCCGGCTTCAAGCCCACTCCGGCGAAGCGGCGGTTGGCCGGCGGCTCCCCGGCGATGCACATCGCGCTGGTCAACGGCTCCCCGGCCGTCCTCGCCGTGGTCGACGACCGGGTCGTGGGCGCCATGGCGTTCGAAGTCAGCGACGGCAAGGTCGCGTCCCTGCGCGGCATCGCCGCCGCGGACCGGCTCACGCGCCTCAACGAGGCCTGGCGGCGGCACGAACCCGACGCGCCGGTCCTCGACGCATGGTGACCGGCGCTTCGGCCGGCGGCTCCCTCCTCGATCTGCTGAACGACGGCTGCACCGCGTGATCCGCACGGGAGCGGGCCGGCGGGGACGCGGTCAGAACAGCCACGCCCCGAAGGCCGCGACCGCCAGGCCGACGGCGAGGAAGACGCCTGCCGTGACGGTGAGCGGGAGCAGCTGGTTGCGCCGGCGCGACGGGTCGAGGTCGCGCCATGTGCTGCGCACCGCGTACACCCCGACGAGCGCGATCACACAGCCGAACACCACGGCCAGCAGCCCGAAGAACTCGGCCCAGGTGTAGGGGTGGTCCGGGTTCGGGGTCCACACCGCGGCGAGGTCGGTGGCGCTCGGTACTCTCACTCGTCCTTCTCATCCTTCATCAGGTCCTGGAGGTCGGACTCGATACCGGAGCCGGCGGCGTAGACACCCGTGTCGAGGGTGGTGCCCACGAGTTGTGCACCCCCGAGGTCTGCCGCCGCCGCTGGAGGCGGTCCGCACACCGCCGGAGCACTCGACCCGCTGAAGGGCCGTACGGAACTCCAGCGATCCGCCCGTCCAGGTCCAGGTGGGCGTACTCCCCCGGTGAAACTGGCCCCGGCCCGGGGGATGGTAAGCCGGGGCCAGGGCTGTCAGGCCGTCGGTGGCAGCGCGATGTTGTGGGTGTGCCGGAAGAGGTTCTGCGGATCCAGGCTGGACTTGAGGGACTGGAGCCGGGTGTAGGTCTCGGGCTCGAACAGGTCGCGGACCTGGGGCTCGGGGACAGGCGTCCCGTCGTTGTAGACGAAGTTGAGGCTGCGGCCCACCGTCCACTGCTTGAGGGCGTCGTAGACCCGCTGGTGGACGGGGCGCGCGGCCTCCGGCGGGGCGGCCATGCCGCCGGTCATCAGCCGGAGCACGTACTGGGCCGAGCGGCCGCCGACCGCGCTGGGGTGGGCGGGGGGGCGGGACAGGGCGCCGCCCAGGTGACGGATGTCGATGATGCACGGGACCGGGGTGCCCGGGCCCGCCAGATCGATCAGGGTCTGGAGGGCGATGGGGTCCAGTTCCCGCAGCAGCACGTTGCCGCCGAAGTAGGCGTGCGAGAACGTCGGGTCGCGGTAGACCGATCCCGCCTCCGCGTACGGCATCTCGCGTACCGAGTCGATCAGTCGGGGGCCGAGCGCGCGCAGCGGCTCCACCAGGCGCTCGCCGTCCTCCGCGCTGCCGTTGAAGACGAGTCGCACATGGGCGACGTACTTGCCGCGCAGCGGCTCGGGGAACGCGGGGGCCGGCGGGTAGCCCATCAGTCCGATCGACGAGGTGAGCTGCTCCGGCACCGTCAGCGTCCACTCGTGGTACGCCCGCAGCAACTCCACCGGGTCGTCCGCCTCGAAGTACAGGCCGCCGCCGTAGAAGCGTGCTACCGGGACCAGTTCCGTCTCCACAGCGGTCACCACGCCGAAGGCGCCACCGCCGCCCCGCAGCGCGAAGAACAGGTCCGGGTCCGACTCCGCCGTGACGTGGCGCAGGGTGCCGTCCGGCGTGACCACGTCGAGGGAGCGGACGAGGTCGGAGGCGTATCCGAACTCACGGCCCATCAGTCCCGTGCCGCCGCCGAGCAGATAGCCCACCACGCCCACATGGGGCGCCGAGCCGTTGAGCGGGGCCAGGCCGTGCGGGGCCGCGGCCTTGATCACCTGTTCCCAGCGCACGCCCGCCTCGACTCGTACGGTGCGGGCCTCCGCGTCCAGTTCGAGGCCGGTCATCCGGTGCGTGCTGATCAGCACTCCCTCCCCGCGCAGCGCGGTGACGATGCCGTGACCGGTGGAGTGCACGGCCACCGGCAGGCCGAGGCCGGCGGCGAACCGCACGGCCGCGCGCACGTCGTCAGCGCACGTCGCCCCGACGATGACGGAGGGTTCGTGCCGGAATCCGGCCTGGAAGCCGGACCGCTCCTCGTCGTAGCCCTCGTCGCCCGGCCGCAGCACAGGGCCCTTCACCTGCCCGGTCAGGCCTTCCAGGTCGACGTCGACGCTCATCTGCTCGTTCCTTTCCAGGGGGGTCGGCTGCCACCCTGCCGTTGCCTGTGTCGGCAGTCGATGGATGGGCTTGTTTGCACACCGCGCCGGTTGATCGGCCCGGGTCGGTCGGTGATGCGGACGCCGGTCAGCCGGTGATCCGACTGCCGGTCAGTGGGTGATCCGGCCGATGGTCAGTCGGTGATCCGGCCGATGGTCAGTCGGTGATCCGGCCGATGGTCAGTCGGTTATCCGGCCGATGGTCATTCCGGACGCGGTCGCCGGACGGTCCGTGACGTGGCCGCCGGTCGGTCGGTGACGCGGCGCCACCGGAGGACGCGCAGTTGAGGGCGGCCCACCAGGGCACGGCCGCGCAGCTCCAGTTCGTCCCGGTCGACGAGGACCAGGTCGCGGATCTGGTCCGTGCCCAGCCACGACCGCTCCGGTGCCAGCTCGATCGTGTGGACGACGCGGTCGCCGTCCCGGCGCCAGGTGCCCGCGTAGCTCATGTAGTCGGGCCGCCCGGGCTGCGCGGGCCCGGTGCGCATCATCGTCACGGAGAGCCGTCCGCCCGGGGCGTAGACCAGCAGGCCCGTCGGTGCGGGCCCGAGCGGGCCCTCGTGCACGGTGCCGTCGTCGTCCAGGTCGTGGAAGGACCGCAGGGACCAGACGCCGGTCAGGTCCTCGTCGGTGCCCCACGGGTCGGCCGCGCGACCGGTGGTGTCCGGTGCCGTGGGGCGGGCTTCGCGTCCCGTGCTGTCCGGTGCGGTGCGCTGTGCTGTCGGCGTGGGGTGCATCGGTGTCTCCCTTCCGGGGCGCTCAGGCCGCGGGAGCGGCGGATTCGGCGGGGTCGGAGGTGTCGTCGCCCGTCATGCCGCGCTGGGCCCGGCGGGTCGTCTCCTCGAGCGGCTCGGGCGGCAGGGCGCTCACCTCGTCGAGGCGGGCGGTCTGCTCTTCGGTGAGGCGAAGGTCGAGGGCGGCCAGGTAGTCCTCCAGATGGGCGGGGGTGCGCGGGCCGATCACCGGCACGAGCGTGGTGCCGCTGCGCCGGGCGCGGTGCAGGACCCAGGCGACGGCGACCCGGGAGGCGGGCTCCCCCGTCTCGGCGGCGACGGCCAGGACGGCGTCCACGACCGCGGTGACGCGGGCGTCGGACTCCGTACGGATGACGCGCCCGCCCAGGTCGGTCAGGCGGCCCGCGCTGCTCGTGCGGTACTTGCCGGTGAGCAGTCCGCCGCCGAGCGGTGACCACAGGGCCACGCCGAGGCCCAGGGCCTCGGCCATGGGCAGCAGGTCGCGGTCGGCGGTGCGTTCGGCGAGGCTGTACTCGGTCTGGATGCCGATCAGCGGCGACCAGCCGCGCAGCTCGGCGATCGTGGCGGCCCGGGAGACCCGCCATGCGGGGAAGTTGGACAGACCCGCGTACAGGATCTTCCCGGCGCGTACCAGGTCGTCGAAGGCGGCCAGGATCTCCTCGACCGGGGTCACCGGGTCGGGGAAGTGCGCCCAGTAGATGTCGATGTGGTCGGTGCGCAGCCGCCGCAGGCTCGCCTCCAGCGAGCGGATCATGCTCTTGCGGCTGTTGCCGGGGCGGGCGCCGGTGCCGCGGGCCGTGTCCCCGGGCGCGCCGGTGCCCAGGGTGTACTTGCCGGACAGCACGAACGCGTCGCGGTCCGCTGCGACGAACTCGCCGACGAGTTCCTCGGCCCGGCCGCTCTGGTAGTAGTCGGCGGTGTCGATCAGGGTGCCGCCGGCCTCGGCGAAGCGCTCGAACATCCGGCGGGCCACGGCCGGCTCGGCCCCGGCTCCCCAGCGGGTGCCGAAGTTGACGGTGCCGAGCCCGTACTGGGAGACCCTCAGGCCGGTCTTCCGACCGAAGGCGGGACTGCGCATGGCGGGCCTCCTCAGGCGGCCAGGGGGATGGTGGGCCGGTCGCCGGGCACGGCGCCGAGCGCGGCCCAGTCGACCGGGGCGCCGGCCGTCCACAGCGTGCCGAGCGTGGTCAGCAGTCCGGCGGTTTCGGGAGTGCGGGCGCCGGGGTGCGGCAGCGACGAGAGGGCGGTGGTGCCCGGGGGCAGGTCGGAGCGTCGTTTGACGAGTCCGGTCAGGGCGGGGCCCGGGCCGGTCTCCAGGAGGACTCCGGGGGCGTCGGCGAGCAGGGTGGCGACGGCGTCGGAGAACCGCACGGTCTGCCGCAGGTGCCGGGCCCAGTAGTCGGGGTCCGTGGCCTGCTCGGCGGTGATCCAGGCGCCGGTGACGCCGGAGACGAACCTCTCCGCGGGCGGGCGCAGGCCGATACCGGCGGCGGCCTCGCGCAGTCGGTCCACGCAGCCGTCCATCATCCTGCTGTGGAAGGCGTGCGAGACGCGCAGGCGGCGGCCGGGCGTTCCGGTGGCGGCGAGCATCTCCTCGACGCGCGCGATGGTCTCCTCGGTTCCGGCCAGCACGCACGAGTCGGGGGCGTTGACCGTGGCCAGGTCCGTGCCCTCGGCGAGGTAGGGGGCGAGTGCGTGCTCGGGGAGCGGGACCGCGAGCATCGCTCCGGGCGGCGCCTGCTGCATGAGCCGGGCGCGCAGGGCCACGAAGCGCAGGGCGTCCGGGAGCTCCATGACCCCGGCCAGGGTGGCGGCGACGTACTCGCCGAGGCTGTGCCCGATCATCGCGGCGGGCCGCACGCCGAGCGCGATCAGGGTGCGGGCCAGGGCGTACTCCAGGGCGAACAGGGCGGGTTGCGCGGCCTCGGTCTGCCGGAGTCCGGCTCCCGTCGCGTCCTGAAGGAGGGGCCGCAGGTCCATTCCGGCGGCGCTGTGCAGCAGGTCGAGGCAGCGGTCCAGTTCCGCGCGGAAGAGCGGGAGGTCGTGGGCGAGGGCGAGGCCCATGCGGCCGTACTGGGAGCCCTGGCCGGGGAAGACGAAGGCGATGGCGGGCGGTCGGCCGTCCGGTTGCGCCGCTCCCGGTGCCGTCGACGCCCCTCCCGGTCCCGTCGACGCCGCTCCCGATGCACTCGGCACTCCTCCCGGTAGCGCCTCCCGAGCGGCCTGGCGGAGCTCCTGCCCCGCTTTCTCCCGCGCCCGCTGCAGCGCCTTCGCCAGGTCCTCCTCGGTCTCCCCCACCGCGAAGGCGCGGTACGGGGGTGCCGGCGCGGTCACCGCCACCACCCGGTGGGCCCCGGCCCTGACGTGCACCGTCTCGCCGGACGGCTCCGCCACCAGGAGGCCGCGGATCCGGGCGAGCAGCCGGTGCCGCTGGTCCGGGGCGCGGAAGTAGAAGTGGCCCCCGGGCAGGTGGACGGTCTCGAACGGCCCCTCGGTGTGCTCCCGCCAGTTCTCCACGCGCAGGGTCTCGCGCTCCTGCTCGCCCGCGAAGACGGTGAGCGGGATCCGAAGGGGCGGGCCCGGCTCGAAGTGGTACGTCTCGAAGATCCGCAGGTCGGCGCGGAAGGTGCCGAGCACCATGGCGCGCAGGGCGGCGTCCTCGTGCACCTGGGCGGGCAGGGCGCCCCAGCGTCGCTCGACCTCGGCGAGCAGTTCGTCGTCCGGGAGGGTGTGGACGGTCGTGGCGCCGCGCGGGTGGGGCGGGGGCGGGCTGGACGACAGCAGCAGCCGGGTCGGCAGCGGCCGGCCCAGGCGGCGCAGGGCACGGGTCACCTCGAAGGCGACCAGTCCGCCCAGGCTGTGACCGAAGAAGGCGAACGGGCGCTGCGGGTCCAGGGCCGCGACCACCGCGTCGACCAGCTCGGGCATGCCGGTGACGGGGGGCTCGGCGTGCCGCGCGGCACGGCCGGGGAGTTGGATGCCGTGGACCTCGAGCTCGGGCAGTTCGTCGCCGAAGCGGACGTACTCGCCGGGCGAACCCCCTGCGTGGGCGAAGCAGTACAGGTCCGCTACGGCGTCGGGGCGGCGGGTGCGGGTGACCAGCCACCGGCCGCGGGGCGTACCGGCGTTCATGGGTGGTGCTCCTTTCGGGAGGCGGGGCGGGGGCTCACGGCGGGGGTCGTCAGGCGACCGGGGCCGGTTCGGGTGCGCGCCCGCCGAGCCGGTCGGCGACCAGGGCCGCGAACTCGGCCGGGGTCTGCGCGTCGTACAGCACCGACGACTCCAGCTCCACCCCGAACGACTCACGCGCCAGCGCCAGCAACTGCGTCGCGACCAGCGAATCCCCGCCCAGATCGAAGAAACCGGCATCCGGAGCCACTGCCTCCAGCCCCAACGTCCGGGCGAACAACTCCGACACCGCGGTCAACGTGTCCCGAGCACCAAAGGCCCGCGGCGCGGCGGCGGTCGGGGCTTCCGGGGCCGGGGAGGCCTTGGGTGCGGGGTCCGGGGCGGCGGGGGGCACGGGCTCCACGACGTAACGCCGGCGCTCGAAGGGGTACGTCGGCAGTGCCACCTTGCGGCGCCGCCCGGCCCCGTGCACGGCGCTCCAGTCGACGGACAGGCCGCCGAGCCAGAGCCGGCCGAGGGCGGTCAGCAGGGCGGCGCGGGCGCCGAGTGGACCGGCCTCCTCGGGCAGGACCGGCAGGACCGTGGTGCCGGGGTCCTCGGCCGGCGCCTCGGCGCCTGCCGTGCGGACGTGGATGTCCTCCGCGCCGGGGACACCCGCCGTGCGGACCGGGATGCTCGGGTCGCGGCGGGTGACGCCGCTGTGGCCGTCGGCCCGGGCCTCGGAGTCGGCTCCGGCTCCGGCTCCGGCTCTGGTCAGGATGAGGCGCACCGCGTCCTCGACGGTGTACACCCCCGCCACGGTCTCGGCGACGAGCGCGCCGGTGCCGTGTCCCGCGACCGCCGCGGCACGGACGCCCCAGGACTGCCACAGCCGGCCCAGGGCCAGTTCGGTGGCGAAGACGTCGAGGGCCTCCGGGACCTCCCGGTCCGGGTCGGCGAGGGCCAGGCACTCCTCGACGGTGCGCCGGAACAGGGGCTCCGCGCGCAGCTCGCGGGTGCCGGCGAGGGTTGCGGTGCCGGGGAAGAGCAGGGTGACGGGGCCGAGGGGGGCGGCGGCCGCGGAGTCGGTGAGGCGGCCGCGGTCCAGGCCGTCCAGGACCCGCACGGCGTCCGCGGGGCCGTCGACGACCGCGCAGCGGCGCACGGGCAGTTCGCGGCGTCCGGTCTGCAGGGTCCAGGCCACGTCGGGCAGCGCGAGTCCGGGGCGGTCGCGCAGGTGGGCGGCGAGCCGGTCGGTCAGCGTGTCGAGGGCCGTTTCGGTGCGGGCCGACAGGACGAGCAGCTGGGGTCCCGGCTCCGCCGCGTCCGGTTCGGCGCCGGTGCGAGCCGGCTCCGGTGCCTGCTCCAGGACCACGTGCGCGTTGGTGCCGCCGATGCCGAAGGAGCTCACCCCGGCCCGGCGTGGGAGCCCGCCGTCCGGGCGCCACTCGCGGGCCTCGGTGACCACCTCGAAGGGGCTCGACGCGAAGTCGATGGCGGGGTTGGGCGCGGTGTAGTTCAGGCTCGGCGGCAGGACGCCGTGCTCCAGGGCGAGCACGGTCTTGATCAGTCCGGCGGCCCCGGCGGCCGCGTCGGTGTGGCCGATGTTGGTCTTCACCGCGCCGATGCCGCAGAACCCGGTGCGGTCGGTGTCCTCGCGGAACGCCCGGGTCAGGGCGGTGATCTCGATGGGGTCGCCGAGCGGGGTGGCCGTGCCGTGCGCCTCGACGTAGGTGACGGTGTCCGCGTCGACGCCCGCGACAAGTTGGGCCTCGCGGATCACGGCGGCCTGTCCGGACACGCTGGGCGCGGTGAAGCCGACCCGGTCGGAGCCGTCGTTGTTGACCGCGGAGCCGCGCAGCACGGCACGGACGCGGTCGCCGTCGGCCCGCGCGTCGGCGAGCCGCTTGAGGACGACGATGCCGACGCCGTCCCCGCCCACCGTGCCGCCCGCGGCGGCGTCGAAGGTGCGGCAGACGCCGTCCGCGGAGATGATCCCGCCCTCGATGTACGGGCTCTCCTTGGCCGGGACGCGCACCGCGACGCCTCCGGCGAGTGCCAGGTCGCAGTCGCCGGACAACAGCGCCTGCACGGCGGTGTGCACGGCGACCAGGGAGGTCGCGCAGGCGGCCTGCACCACGACGGCGGGGCCGCGCAGGCCCAGCTTGTAGGCGACGCGGGAGGCCAGGTAGTCGGGCGCGTTGGCGACCAGGATCTCCATGTCGGTCACGGAGGGCAGCTCGTCCCGGCGCTCCTTGAGCAGCTGCGCGTACGCCGTGTCGGTGCTGCCCGCGTACACGCCGACGCGGCCGGACTGCCGGTCCGGGTCCTGGCCCGCGTCCTCCAGCGCCTCGACCGCGCACTCCAGGAACACCCGGTGCTGCGGGTTGAGCAGGCGCGCCTCGCGCGGCGAGAAGCCGAAGTAGTCCGCGTCGAACCACTCGGGGTCCTTCAGCAGGCCGCGCGCGGGCGTGTACTCGCCGCCGCCGCGGGGCGCGGGACGGCGCGGGAAACGGGTTACGGTCTCCCGCCCCCGCACGAGGTTGTGCCAGAACTCGTCGGCGTTGTCGGCTCCCGGATACCGGCAGGCCAGGCCGACGACGGCGACCAGGCCGTCGTCCTGCCCGGCGTCCGCCCCGCCGCCGTCGATGCGGTCACTCGCCACGGCCGGGCCCTCCGAGTCCGGTGCGGGCGCGGCGCGCCGCGAGCCGGGAGCGGCCGCCCCCGGGGCGCCGTGCCGTGCGGCCGAGCGGCTCCCCGGCACCGCCGTCCCCGTCCAGGTGTGCGGCGAGCCCGCGCACCGTGGGGTACTGGAACAGGTCCACGAGCGGCGGCGCCGCGCCGAGGCGGGCGGTGATGCGGTCCTGCACCATGTGCAGCAGGACGGAGTGCCCGCCGAGGTCGAAGAAGTTGTCCTCGGCCCCCACCTCGGGCAGTTCGAGGACCTCGCACCAGATGCCGGCGAGGACACGCTCGGTGTCCGTGGCCGGGGGATGGGAAATCACCGGTCTTCTCCCTGTGTCGCGCGGATGTCTTGCGCCGGATGACGGGGACGGCCGTGGCTGCGAGGGTCGCGCCGCCGTGCGACTGACGCACATCCTCGGTTGAACGCGATCCGTCACCGAAAGCATCGTCCGGCGGCCCTCTCCAGGAATTCCATTCCTGGTCTCATGAGCGGTCTATAGAACGCCCGAGCGGCGTCGCCCCCATGCTTCCGCAGGCGATTGACTCCTTCTCAGGAGTAACGGTCCGGTGGGCAACTGCGGATCGTTGCCGATGGTTGAAATTGGCCCGTACTGTTCCGGGCGCTGTCTTCCAGGGGAGGAAACTCATGACCGCGCAGACCATGACCGGCACGCAGCTGCCGGAGTTCCCGCTCCGCAGCGTCGAACGGCGCACGGACGCGGCCGAGGAGTACGCGAGGCTGGCGGCCGGGGCCCCGGTCACCCAGGTACGGCTGCCCAGCGGCCGCCCCGCATGGCTGATCGCGGGCTATCGGGAGGTGCGGACGGCGCTCACCGATCCGCGGTTCTCCCGGAGCGAGGCGGTCCGCGACCCGGGCGGGCATCTGCTGGCCGTGGAGGCGGTCGGCACGTCGATACTCAACCTGGACCCGCCCGCCCACACCCGGCTGCGCCGCGTGGCCGCGCGGGGCTTCACCGAGGCGCGGATCGCCGCCCTGCGGCCCCGCATCACCGAGATGGTGGGTGAGCTCCTCGACGACCTGGCGCAGCAGCACCCCGACCCCGTGGACCTGTGCGAGGGCTTTTGCAAGGTGCTGCCGGTGCGGGTGATCGGCGAGATCCTCGGGGTGCCGCCGGCCGACCGGTACCGGATCGAGAAATGGCGCGACGGCCTCGACGCGCCGATCACCGGGACGGGCGTGGCGGACACCTCGGCGCACGCCGAACTCCTCGCGTACATCGACGAGTTGGTGGCCGAGCGGCGTGAGCGGCCGCAGGACGACCTGCTGAGCGTGCTGGCCCGGGCGGGCGAGGACGGCGAGGAGGAGGACGTCCTGACCGACCGGGAGATCGCCGCGCTGGGCGGCACCCTGCTGGTCGCCGGCTTCGAGAACACCGTGGCGCAACTCGGCCTGGTGCTGCGGGAGGTGCTGACCGGACCGGACGGGCCGGGCGGCCTGCCGCAGGACGAGGAGGCGCTGGCGGCCGAGGTCGAGGAGCTGATCCGGCGACTGCCGATCGGCGACTACGGCGGCACGCTGGCCCGCAAGGCGACCGAGGACGTCGAGCTGGGCGGGGCGTCCATCAAGGCCGGCGACATCGTGATCGCCGCCGTGCAGGCCGCCAACTTCGACCCGGAGGCCTTCGCCGATCCGCGCCGCCACGACCCGGTGCGCGACACCGTCGCACACCACCTGGCGTTCGGCTACGGGGTGCACCGCTGCCTCGGCGCGCCGGTGGCCCGGATCGAACTCCAGGAGTCCCTCAAGGCGTTGCGTGACCGGTTCCCCGGAATGCGGCTCGCGGTGCCGGCCGAGGAACTGCGTTTCCACGAGGCCGCGATCAACCGGCGTCTGGTGTCCCTGCCCGTCGTCTGGTGATCGCGCTCGTCACCGAATCCGGTCCACGGAGAATTCGATGCCCGGCCGTGGCCGGTGGAATACGGCGATGCCCGTCCCCCTGCCGGGGACGGGCATCGCCGCTCGCGCGTCAGCTGGGTCACCCGCGAATGACGCCTTTGGTCCGCATCAGAAAATGCGCGAGATAGCCGTCGTGCGGAATTCCGGTGTCGGTCCAGTACGTGGGATGGTCGCCGATGTACACGTTCGCGATGCTCGGCTCGTCGAGGAACGCGTCGATCAGTTCGGTGTCCTGCGTGTACGCGCCGAGGATCAGGGTGTCGCGCAGGGGGGCCACGCCCTGTGCGCGCGACCAGGGGGCCACCCACACGCAGGGGAAGGGCAGTTCGGTGCCGGTGCGGTCGTCGGCGGCGCTGTCGAGCTGGTGGACGACGGGGCGGAGCACCGCGCTGCCGTCGCCCAGTTCTTCGACGAAGCCGTCGCCGCCGAGGTGGCAGCGGGCGTCCCCGGCGCGGTCCCGCACGTACTTCTCCAGGGCGCGCGCGGCGACCGCGGACTGCACCGGCAGGACCGCGTTCTCGTCCTCGGGCGGCAGGGCGGGCAGCGCCGCGAGCCGCTCGGCGATCGCCTCGGCGACCGGGGTCGGGTCGCCCTCGACCAGGACGGCCGTCGCGTTGACACAGCCGGTGCCACCGTGGTGGGCGATGGAGTCGACCACGATGTCCAGGTGGGCGCGCCAGTCGGTGTCCGCGGTCAGCAGGATCTTGGACCGGCCGGGGGTCAGCGGCAGTACGGCCGGGTCGTCGGCGTACTGGCGGATGACCTCGTCGCTGCCGTACGCGAGGTCGGCGCCGCTCAGCAGCGCCTCGGCAGCGGCGTGGTCGGTGGGCAGCAGCACCACCTGGTCCTCGCCGAACCCGGCCATGCGCAGCGCGCTCACCAGGCGGTGCGGGGTGAACGGCTCACGGCGCGAGGGGCGTACGGCGACGCGGTAGCCGAGGGCCAGGGCCTCGGGCCACAGGGTGTGCGTGCCGGGGTGGTTGCCGGCGGCGTGCACGGCGAACACCTCGCCCCTGCGCGTCCACACGGCGCGCCCGGAGCGGGTCAGCGGATCACGCCAGTCCCCGACCGCGCCGTGCGGGCGGGCGTGCTGGAGGCCGCGGTGGAGCTGGGCGGTGCGGTGCAGCGCGGTGCGGGTGGCGGCGCGGACCACCGTCAGGGGGACGCCGGAGACCCGGCTGACCGCGTGCTCGTAGCCCTCGACGGTGAGGCCGCCGATGGTCTCGGTGGCGAAGATGCGTCCGGCGCGCACGATCGCGGCGATCCGCTCGTCCACCGGCAGCGGGCGGGCGCGGCGCAGCGCGGCCATGGCACGGTCGACGTAGACGGCCGGGGCGAGGGAGAGCTCGGCCACCGGCTGCCCGGAGACGTCGGCGACCGGGGCGCGGGTGCGGGAGCGGTACGGCCCCGAGGGCCCGAGGACGTCCAGCTGGATCGGTCCGCCGTCCGGCGCCGAAGCGCCGGGCGCCGCTGCCGGGACCGTCGCGGGGGCGGGTGCCGTCGTCCGAGCGGGTGCGGTCGTCATCAGTAGACCCCCTCGATGACGGTCTCGTTCTCGAAGGTGGCGACCGGGGCGATGTCGGCGGCCGCGTCGCCGACCCGGCCGGGCAGCGCCTCGACGCGGGTGGCGAGGTCGCGCTCCAGGTTGTTGGGCAGGAACAGCGCCTTGGAGACGTGGTTCATGACCACCTGGCCACGCTCCCCGTACGCCACGGGGCGGCGGGTGGCCGGATCGACGACGGAGAAGGTGACGTAGGGCGAGAAGGTGTCGAAGACGCAGGCGTCGCCGGTGTCCCCGGCCCGCTGGCCCGCGATGCCGAGGATCATCGTGCTGCCGTAGTGCCCGTACAGGACGGTGTCCGGGAAGATCTCCGTGCGGTACAGGTGCAGGGTGTCGGGGTCGAGCTGGGTGCCTCCCCAGCGGATGGCCCGCACCTTGTCGTTGACGAGCTTCACCAGGTCGTCGCGGCGCACCAGGCGCTCCAGCAGGGCGGGGGTGATGGTGAGCACCCCGATGTCCTGGGTGCGCAGCACGAACGCCGCCTGGTCGATGACGTGTTCGGCGTACGCGTCGGCCTGGTCCTTGCGGCCCTCGGCGATGAGCTTCTTCACCCAGCGCGGGTCGAGGTCGACCTGGAAGCCGTACCGGCCGTGGGTGGCCGCGGACCGGCGGAAGATCTCCCCGACGATGTGCGGCCCGGACGGAGTCAGGCCCAGCCAGTCCACTGCGCGCGGGAAGCCGTGCTCGTCCAGGTTGGCGTTGCTCCACTCGACCAGCCGGTCGAGCCAGTCGCGGGGGCACACCACGCGCTTGGGCGCGCCGGTGGTGCCGCCGCTCTCGTAGATGCCGACGATGTCCGGGCGGGGGCCGTAGCCCTTGGGGATCAGCTCGTGCACCGGGACCTTGCGCATCTCGTTCACGACGTTCGGGAACAGGTGCAGGTCGGCGTGGCTCTTGATGTCCCTGCGCGGGTCGAAGTCCAGGGCCTTGGCCCGCTGGAGCCAGTAGGGGGAGCCGGTCTCGGGGCTGAAGTGCCACTCCATCGCCGCCTGGACGAACTCGTCCGGGTCGGGGCGGCTGTCGAAGGGGAGCTCCAGCAGGGGGTTGACTGCGGTGGGCACGACGTCTCCTTGATCGTCTCACGGTGGGTGGGCGGGTGCGGCGGCCCGGTCAGCCGGGGGTGTGGAAGCCGCGGTCGTACCAGACGAGCGCCTTGCCCGGGGCGCTGGTGCGGGTGCCGCATATCGCGCCCAGGACGAGGACGTGGTCGCCGGCCTCCACCACCTGGTCGAGCCGGCAGTGCAGCGTCATCAGGGCGTCCGGCAGATACGGCAGTCCGGTGCCCGGCCACTCGGCGAAGGCCCCGTGGGCGAAGCGGTCCTGGCCCTGCCGGGCGAAGCCGCGGGCGACGTCCTGCTGGTGCCCCGCGAGCACGTTGACCACGAACTCGGGTGCGGCCAGCAGGTCGTCGTGGCAGCTGGAGGTGCGGGCCAGGCCCACCGACAGCAGCGGGGGGTCCATGGACACCGAGGAGACGGCGCTGGCCGTGAACCCGCGCCGCCGTCCCACCGCGTCCACGGTGGTGACGACCGTGACGGGGGCGGCGAGCAGCGCCATCGCGTCGCGGAACTCCTGGTTGCCGATGAGGGAGGGCCGCGCGAGTGCCTCAACAGTCATTGATTCACCTTCCGTCGCAAGCGGTCCGGGGCCGTCGGAAGCGGTCCGGAGAGAGGAAGCCGGCGTCGATCGCCGCGGGCTTGTGCTGCACCAGGTCGGCGAGGAGCTCGCCGATGCCCGTGGCGTGCTTGAACCCGTGGGCGTTGCACCCGCCGGCGACCACGAGCCTGCTGTCCCCGCCGGGGCGTCCGATGACGAACTGGCCGTCGGGGGTCTTGGCGTACATGCAGACCGCGACCTTCGACGGCACGTCCGCGAGTCCGGGCAGCTTCTCGGGGAGCAGGGAGCCGAGTTCCGTCCAGTCCTCGGGAAGGACGGCGCGGTCGTCGGTCAGCGGGTCCAGCGGGGTGGGCACCCGGCCGTGCTCCTCCAGGCCGAGTTTGACGTCGTGCCCGTTCTCGGCGCCGTTGCCCCACAGCACCCGGCCGCCCTCGATCTCCCGCATGAAGACGGGCAGGTCGGCGAGGCCGAAGCCGTCCTCGTGGCCCGCCCGGGGACGGAACCAGGTGATCGGCATCCGGTACGTCTCCACGGGCAGGCCGGGCACCAGGGAGCCGAGCCAAGCGCCGGCCGCGACGACGACCTGGCGGACCCGCAGTTCGGTCTGGGCCGTGCGCACCAGCGCGCCGCCGGGCACCAGTTCGATCGCGTCGACACGGGTGCCGGTGTGGACCCGGGCCCCGGCGGCGCGGGCCAGGCCGACGGCGGCCCGCACCGACTCCTCCGGGCGCAGGATGCCGGCGGACGGCTCCCACACGCCGATGTGGTCGGCGGGAAGCGCGGCCTGCCGAGGGTAGCGCTCGCGCAGCCGGGCCGGGGTCAGGGTCTCCACCTCGATGCCGTGGACGCGGGCCGCGCGCAGGGTGCCGCCGGCGATGAGGCCGTCCTCGGGGCCGATCAGCAGACCGCCCGCGGGAACGAACAGCTGCTGCCCGTGGGCCTGCTCCAGCTGGTGCCACAGCTCCAGGGAGCGGCGGGCCAGGGGGACCAGGTGGGGGTGTTCCAGGCAGGTGACGCGGAACATGCGGGAGCCACCGTGCGAGGAGCCGAACGGGTGGCCCGGCTCGTAGCGGTCGAGTCCCACCGCTTCGACGCCGCGCGCCGCCAGCTGCCACAGGGCCGAGGCGCCCCAGGCTCCCAGGCCCACGACGGCCACTTCCGCGTCCCACCCGGCCATGTCCCCTCCTCCTTCGGGCCGGCCACGGTCCGGCCGGCCGACGGCGTCCACCACACCACCCGGCGCCGGCACGGGGCCTGAGTAGCCACCACTCATCCGGATCTCCGGCCGGGAGGACGGGGTGAGTACCGCCTGACGACCGCTCAGTTGAGTACCGCTCACTCACGCTGCCCGGGCGGGACGCGTGGTCCGATCGGCCCGGCGGGAGACACCCGCGCGTCGAACACGGGGAACGGCCCGCGACGGCGGAGCGGCCGCGGACCGGACGGATCGAAAGAGGGACCGCATGGAATTCCGGATCTTGGGCGCCCCGGAGGTGGCCGCCGGACCGCGCGCACCGGGCGTGGCGCTCACCAGCCCGAAGCAGCGCACCCTGCTCGGCGCGCTGCTCACCCGGCCGGGCGGTGTCGTCCCCGCGGAGGGGCTGATCCGCGAGCTGTGGGGCGACTGCCCGCCCGGCAAGGCGGGCAACGCGCTGCAGGCGCACGTGTCGCGGCTGCGGCAGGCGCTGATCTCGGTCGAGCCGGAGCGGGCCAACACTCCGCGCCTGGTGGCCCGGGGCGCCGGATATCTGCTCCAGGTCCGCCCCGAGGAACTGGACCGCACCCGCTTCCGCAACGCCGTGGAGCGAGGCCGAGTTCTGGTGGAGCGCGATCCCCGCGCCGCCTGGCGGCAGTTGCGCGAGGCGCTGGCACTGTGGCGGGGGCCGGCCCTGTACGGCAGTGCGCGCGGACCGCTGTGCTCCGGGGTCGCCCGGCGGCTGGAGGCGGAGCGGCTCGACGTGCTGGAGCTGTACTTCGACTGCGGGCTGCGCGCCGGGCGCCACGCGCAGCTGGTGGAGGAGATCGACGCGGTCGCCCTGGCGCACCCGGGCCGCTCCCGCTTCCAGGAGCAACTGGCCCTGGCGATGCGCCGCGTCGGCGGCTACGACCTCCCCGCCGACGAGCCCGCTGCGCGCGAGTCCGTGACACTCCCGGGCGGCCCCGGTTCCGGCCCCAAGGAGCCCGCACCGGGCCTGCGGCAGCCCGGCAGCGCTGCCGGTGGCCTCGGGTGCGGCGGGCAGGAGCCCGGGCCAGGCGCACCGAAGCACGAGCCGCTCTCGAGTCCCCTCGGCTACGGCCGGGAGGAACTTGTGGCGGACGTAGGGGAACCAGAAACCGCCACTGGCGACTTCGGGTTCGGCCCGCAGGAGCCCGGGCTGGGGCGGCGGGTCCCGGGGGCAGTTCCGGGCGGCTCCGCGTTCGTACCGGGGAGGCCCGAGACGGTTCACCACGGCACCGGCACCGGCACCGGTTCGCAGGTCCACGCACCGGGCCGACGGGACGGTGACCCCGCTCGGGAGAGCGCTTCGCCGGGTCGGCACGGTCGTCAGGCGGAACCGAAGTCCGCTTGGCCTGGCCTCGGCGGTCATCGGCCCGACCCCGCCGCGCCGTCACCGAAGGTGAGCGGTCGGCGGTCCGACCCCACGGCCCTCCACCCGGACCCGAACGGACGTCGGCCACGTCCCACGGCCTCCCGACCGGGCCCCGGCGGTCGGGAGCTGATCCGGCTGCGCGAGCGGGTCGCGCTGCTCGCCTCGCAGCAAAAGGAGCTGCAGGCTCAGGTGGAGCACCTCACCGCGCTTCTCGGCGGTCGGCTCCCGGCGCCCGCTCGGACCGACACCGCGGGCTCGGCACGGCAGCCGACCTGACCAGCCGCACCACCCGCACGCCCGGAGCAAGCCCTCACCGTGGCACCGGCACCGGAGCCGGCCGGGGGCCCGGCCGGCTTCCGGCGTCCGGCTTCCGGCGTCCGGTCAGGCCGGCACCGCGAGGGCGGCGCGGCAGCGGATCTCGGTGGCCGTGCCGTCCTGCGGCGCGTCGTCCTGGAACGCCGGCATCACCTCGGCCGCGAACAATTCCATCGCGGCGGCCGCCCTGCCGTATTCCATCGCGCCCGGGTTGAACTGAAGGCTGAAGGACAGATCCGTGCCGAACTGCTCGCGCACCGTCTCGATCTGGGCGAGCACGTCGGACGGATTTCCCGCCAGCACCTTGTTCGCCCCGAGCGCGGCACGGAAGTCGTAATTCCGCGCCTTCTCCAGGAACTTCTCGTACCCGGGATAGTCCGCCGATCCCTTCTCGGCCAGCGGGGCGACGGCCTTCGCCATGTGGTTCACGTAGTTGCGCTCGTAGAATTCGCCCTGCTGGTACGCCGTTTCCCGGTCGGCGTCCACATAGCAGGTGAATTTGATCTGGACGCGGCGGGCCTTGGGGTCGTGCCCCGCCGCGTCCCAGGCCCGGCGGTAGTGGACCAGCATCGCGGCCAGCTGCTCGGCGGAGGTGACCGACGGCACGACCTGCAGGTGGTGCCCGGCGGTGCCGGCCGCCGCACAGGACTCGGCGCTGGACGCCGAGGCGATGTAGATCGGCGGGTGCGGGTCCTGGTACGGCCGGGGCAGCATGGTGACCGGCCCGAACCGGTGGAAGCTGCCCTCCCAGACCAGGTTCTCCTCCGTCCACAGCCTGCGGATCGCCTCGACACCCTCGGCGAACCGGGCCCGGCTCTCATCCATGGACACGCCGAACGCCTCGAACTCCGTGGGCAGGAAGGCGCGCCCGAAGCCGACGTCGAGCCGGCCGTGCGAGAGGTGGTCGAGCATGGCCAGCTTGCCGGCCAGCTTCACCGGGTGGGTGAAGGCGGGCACGCACGCCCCGGTGGCCAGCCGGATCCGCGTGGTGCGGGCGGCGGCCGCCGTGAGCAGCGTGATCGGGTCGGGGCAGTAACCGCCGTAGCCCGAGAAGTAGTGTTCGACGGTCTGCGCCTGGGTGAACCCGAGGGACTCGGCCAGTTCGATGAGCCGCAGCGTCTCGTCGTAGTAGGCCGTCGCCGTTTTCTCGGCCGGGTCGATGACCGGAAAGAAGTTCACACCGAATTCCATGACGACTCCCTGTGGTCGTGTATGCGTCCTCGTTCTTGGACTCGCCTTGCCACGCACCCCACATTGCCCCCGACACGTCGTCAACTGTCAAGAAAGGGCTGGCGCCCGATGTCAGGACGTCAGCCTGGAGTCAGCAAAGGACCGGATTCCTTCCCCCACTCCCCAGCATCCCTAAGCTGCGAATGCAGTACGCGATCGGCGAGCAAGTCGAGCTGGCAAGAAGGGGATGACCATGCGGGGAAGTTATTCCGTGCCGTACGCGAAACGCGGAACCATACTCGGCGCGGCCGAGGTCGCGGCTCTCGAGGACGTCGTCGCCTCTGACGACGCGCTGACGATGGGCGCCTGGCGGGAACGCTTCGAGGAGCGCTTCGCCCGCCATGTGGGGGCCCGTCACGCCCTGTCGGTCACCAGCGGCACGGTCGCCCTGGAACTGGCCATCCATCTGCTGGACCTGCAGCCGGGCGACGAGGTCGTCGTCACCCCGCAGACGTTCCAGGCGACCGCCCAGCCGCTGCTCGGGTCACCGGCCCGGGTGCGCTTCTGCGACGTACAACCCGAGTCCCTGAACATGGACCCTGTCGTCCTGAAGTCCCTGGTCAACGAGCGGACCCGCGCGATCCTGCTGGTGCACTACGGCGGCTGGTCGGCCGACATGGACGAGATCATGGCGATCGCCCGCGAGCGCGGCATCACCGTGATCGAGGACTGCGCGCACGCCCTCGGCGCCCGGTACGACGGACGGCGCCCCGGTTCGCTCGGCGACATCGGCTGCTTCAGCTTCCACTCCGCCAAGAACATCAGCACCCTGGGCGAGGGCGGCATGCTGACCTTTGACCGGGACGACTGGGCGGAGCGGATCGACCGGCTGCGGTCCAACGAGATCGACGGGGTTCTGACGGCGGTGCCGGAGCCCACCGCGCCGGCCCCGGAGCTGCTGCCCTGGATGAAGTTCACATCCGGCGCCTATGAGCGGGTGGTCTCCGAGTTCCGCAGGCCGGGCACGAACGCGACCCTGTCGGAGGCCGCGGCCGCCGTGGGTCTGGTGCAGATGGACCGGCTCGAGACCCTGGTGGCCCGGCGCCGCGCGATCGCCGCGCGCCTGGACGAGGTCGTCGCCGCCCACCCGTACACCCGCGTGCAGCGGCCGAGGCCGGGCATCCAGCATGCCCAGCACCTGTACACCTGCTTCCTGAGCGGCCCGGACGGCGCCCGCGAGCGCCTGGTGCACGGCCTCAACTCCCGTGGGGTGGAGGTGCAGTTGCGCTACTTCCCGCTGCACCTGCTGCCGGAGTGGCAGCAGCGCGGCCACGGCGCCGGCGAGTGCCCGGTCGCCGAGCACCTGTGGTTCCACGAGCACGTCAACCTGCCCTGCCACCCGGGGCTGTCCGACGCGCAGGTCGACCACCTGGTGAACGCGCTGGACGAGGCCCTGACACAGGCGCTGGCCCCGGCGGTCGACGCCCAGCCGGTCGGCGCGGCGCGCGGCTGACCCCTTCTCCCACCCCCCTTCTTCCCGAGGAGCACACCATGCCCTTCATCGACGTGAAGCTCTACGAGGACCGCCTCGACGAGCGGACCGAGGCAGCGCTCATCGCCCGCCTCACCGAGGCCGTCGGCGACGTCTTCGGACCCGGGGCCGCCGAACAGACCTGGATCGCCGTGCAGGGAGTGCCCCGCAGGCGCTGGGGCATCGGCGGCAAGCCCGGCTCCACCGACCAGTAGTCGGCCCCCGAGCGTGCGCGGAAGGAGGACCGTGAGGTGAAGGTCGACGACATCTACCTGGCCGGCGTGGGCACCTATCTGCCCCCGGCCGTCCCCACCGAGCAGGCCGTGAAGGCCGGCTGGTGGGACGCCGACGCCCGGGAGGCGTCCGGCATCGAGTCGGTGACGGTGGAGAGCGAACTGCCCGCACCCGAGATGGCGGTGCGCGCCGCGCGCACCGCGCTGCGCCGCTCCGGCCACCGCCCCGAGGACTTCGCGTCCCTGCTGCACACCGGCACCTTCAGCCAGGGCCAGGAGGGCTGGTCCGCGCAGCACTACGTGCTGCTGCACACCCTCGCCACGCCGATCAGCGCGGTCGAGGTGCGCCAGGGCTGTCTGGGCATGCTGTCCGCGCTCGGCATGGCCGCCGCTCAGCTGGCCGCCGCCCCGGAAGGCAAGGACGCGGTGCTGCTGACCGGCGCGGACACCTTCTCCACTCCGCTGGTGGACCGCTGGCGCGCGATGGACCTGTTCGTGCTCGGCGACGCGGGCTCCGCCCTGGTGGTCTCCCGCCGTTCCGGCTTCGCGCGGCTGCTGGCGGTCGGCTCCCTGTCGGATCCGCACATGGAGTGGCGCCACCGCGACGGCCGTCGCCAGCTGCCGCCGCAGCAGCCGCAGGAGCGGCTGATGGACTTCCAGTCCCGTTCCGACTACTGGCGGCGCAAGTGGGCCGAGGGGCACACCCCGCCGGGGGGCAGCTGGCAGGAGCTGTGCGAGGAGGCCGTGCAGCGCACACTCGCGGAGGCCGGGACCGGCATCGAGGACATCGCCCGGGTGGTCACCGTGTCCTTCACCCGGGACGCCCTGGAGGCGATGTTCCTCGAACCGCTCGGCATCGACATCTCCCGCAGCACCTGGGAGATGGGCCGCCGTACCGGCCACGCCAGCGTCAACGACCTGGCGATCGGTCTCGAGTACCTGTGGACCACCGGCCAGGTGGCGCCCGGGGACCGGGTCCTGCTGGTCGGCGCGACTCCGGGCATGGAGTGCGGCTGCGCCGTGGTCGAGATCACCGCGCCGCTCACCGGCGAGGCGGACGCCGCGTCCGGGTGACCGCCGCCGACCGACCCCACGACGAGTACGAGTTGAAGGAGACGACCATGCTCGACGGATGCACGCCCTGGCCGCAGGACGTCGCCGAGCGCTACCGCACCGAGGGCTACTGGCGCGGTGAGACGCTGCTGGATCTGCTGGACGAGGCCGTTCGCCGGGGCGGTGGCAGGACCGCCCTCGTCGGGCCGGGCACCCGGCTGACGTACGACGAACTCGACCGCCGCTCCCGGCGCATGGCCGCGGGCTTCCGGGCCCGCGGCATCCGGGCCGGGGACCGCGTGGTGGTGCAGCTGCCCAACACGCCGGAGTTCGTCGTGGTCTGCTTCGCGCTGTTCCGCCTCGACGCCAAACCGGTGTTCTGCCTGCCCGCGCACCGTGCGGCCGAGGTCCGCCACCTGTGCGAGCTGTCGCAGGCGGTCGGCTATGTCTTCCCGGCCGGGCTGAACGGTTTCGACCACCTGGGGCTCGCCCGCCGGGTCCGTGACGAACTGCCTGCGCTACGGCACCTGTTCGTGTACGGCGAGGACACCGCCGGCGTCGGCGCGGTGCCGCTCGCCGAGGTGGACGCCGAGCCGGAGGAGCTGCCCGCGCCGGACCCGTCGGACGTGGCGTTCTTCCTGCTGTCCGGCGGCACCACGGGCCTGCCCAAGCTGATCCCACGCATCCACGAGGAGTACGCGTACCAGGCGCGGGCCGCCTCCCAGGCGTCCGGCCTGGGCGAGCGGGACGTGTATCTCGCCGTGCTGCCGGTCGAGTTCAACTTCACCTGGGGCTGCCCGGGAGTGATCGGAGCCCTTCAGCAGGGCGGCACGGTGGTGTTCGCCGAGGAGCCCACGCCCGACGTCTGCTTCGCGCTCATCGAGCAGGAGCGGGTGACGATCACCTCCGTCGTGCCCAGCGTCGTGCAGATGTGGCTCGACGAGGTCGAGTGGCTGGACAACGACATCTCCTCGCTGCGCACGCTGCAGATCGGCAGCGCCAAGCTGCACCCGGAGGTCGCCGCACGGGTCGAGCCGGCCTTCGGCTGCCGGCTGCAGCAGGTGTTCGGCATGGCGGAGGGCCTGCTCACCTTCACCCGCGAGGGCGATCCGCAGGAGACGGTCCTGACCACCCAGGGCCGCGCGATCTCACCCGCCGACGAGATCCGCATCGTCGGCGAGGACGACCGCGAGGTGCCGGTCGGCGAGACCGGTGAGCTGCTGGCCCGCGGGCCGTACACGCTGCGCGGCTACTACCGGGCGCCGGAACACAACGCGCGCGCCTTCACCGCGGACGGCTTCTACCGCAGCGGTGACCTGGCCCGGCTCACCGAGGACGGAAACCTGGTGATCGAGGGCCGCATCAAGGACGTCATCATCCGCGGCGGCGACAAGGTCCCGGCCGATGAGGTCGAGCGGCACCTGCTGACCCTGCCGGCGGTGGCGCGGGCCGCGCTGGTGTCCGTACCCGACACCTACCTGGGCGAGAAGACCTGCGCCTTCGTCGTGCCACAGGGCACTCCGCCCTCCCTGGTGGAGCTGAAGGAGGCGCTGCGCGCCAGGGGCCTTGCCGAGTACAAGCTCCCGGACCGGGTCGAGTACCTCGGCAGCCTGCCGCTGACCGGGCTCGGCAAGGTCGACAAGAAGCGGCTGTCCGCGATCGCCCGGGGCGAGGACGCGCCCGCGACCGCCGACCTGCTGCCCGCCGGCTGATCCACCGCCCCGCCGTCCCACCACCGAGAGGGAGGAACTCCCATGAACAGCACCACCGAAGCCGAGGACGAGGTGCGGGCGGCGGTCGCCGAGCTGCTCGGCACCGCCCCGCAGGAGGTTCCCGGCGACGCCCGTCTGGTCGACCTCGGGCTGACCTCGCTCCAGGTCATGCGGCTCGGCTCGCGCTGGCGCCGCGCCGGGATCCGGGTGAAGTACCAGGACCTGGCCGCCGAGCCCACCGTGAACGCCTGGGCCCGGCTCGTTTCCGAGAACTCCGGGAAGTCCGGGAGCGCCGCGAACTCCGCGAACTCCGCGAACAGGGAGAGGTGAGAAAGTCATGGCCACCCGAGTACGGAAGTTCCGTGTCGACGGAACGGCTGCCCGGCTCGCCCGGCACCTGTTGGATGCCGACGTGGAACAGCTCGTCCGTTTCTCCTGCATCGGGGACGAGGTGAGGCTCGACATTCCCGACACGCATTTCCACGTACATCTGCGGGAATCCGGAGGCTCGTTCCAGCTGCGATTCCGGATGACCCATGACGGTCCGGCGAAGCCGCGTTCCTGGTCCCGCCGGCTGCCCGTGTCGGCCGGGCTGCCCGGGATAGCCCGGTGCATCGCGGACGACGTGCGCACCATGGCGCGCGAGCTCGCCCCGCTCACGGCCGCGGTGGGGGTGTGAGCACCATGGCGACGGCTCTCTTCCTCCGGGCGCGGCGCGGCGAACTGCTGGTCGTGGGGCGAGCCGGGCGACGTACGCGCCCGCGCTGTATCTGCTCGTCGCGGTCGCCGGGTGCGGCACGATCGGCACCCAGATCCTGGTCAACGCCTATGTGGCGCTGCACTATCCGCCGCAGATCCGAGCGACCGCGCTGGGCTGGGCGCTCGGGATCGGGCGGTTCGGGGCGGTGGCCGGGCCGGCCGTCGGCGGGCTGCTGGTCGCCGCGGACGTCGGTGCGGCGGTGAACTTCTACGCCTTCGCCGTGCCCGCCGTGCTCGGTGCCGGCTCGGTCCTGCTGCTGCCGGGCCGCCGCCGCACCCCGGCCGCGGCGCCCGCCGCGCCGTCCTCCGAGCCGGTGAAGGCGGCGGCTTGACGACCCCGCCTCCCGGCCATGCGCCGGAACTCCTCGCCCGCCCGCCGGAGAAGGCGGGCGGGCGCCGAGGCGGACGAGGACGGCCGCCGCCTCCACCCCGCGCTGGACGCCGGTACTCCTGCCCGCCCGCCGTACCTGGCGGGCGGGCAGAGTGCTTGGCGCACGGCACCGGAGACCGACGAAGACCGACGAACGGACTGCGGTCCCGTTCCACCAGGCCGACACGGCTGAAGCCTCCGCCCGGATGGGCACGGCGCTGCGGGCCGAAGTGCTCGAGGCAGAGCGGACGGAGCGGACGGTCGGTGGGTAGATGGAGCCTCCGTTCCGGACGCCGGGGACGGACCGTCGGCGGGCGGACGCCTCCATCCCGGACGCCCGGGACGGACCATCGGCGCGCGGACGCACCCATCCCGGACGCCCGGGACGGACCATCGGCGCGCGGACGCCTCCATCCCGGGCGCCGGGGACGGACCGCCCGTGCGCGGACGCCTCCGGCCCTGGGGAACGGACCGTCGGTGCGCGGACGCCTCGGCCCGGGTCGCCGGGGACGGCGGTCCGGGCCGAGGCCTTCGTTCAGTCCGTCGGCGGCAGGGCCGGTACGGCCGCCGGTGCCGCGGCCTCCGTCCGGTCCGCCGCTGCGGCGGGGGCGGGCTGCCGGGCCGCCGCAGCGAGCAGCACCCCGAGCGCCATGGCCCCGCAGACCACGAGCAGGGCGGGCACGAGGGCCGCGACGAGGGAGTGGGACAGCACGGTGGACGCCAGGTCGGTGATCTTCCGGGCCAGTTCGGGCGAGGCGTCGCGGGCCAGCGCGGGAGCGGACCGGCCGCCTCCGGCGGCGGCACCGGCCGCTGCCCCGGTCATCTCGTCCACGAACCGCCCGCGCAGCGGAGCGGGCAGCGCGCGGGCCGCGTCGGCGGCTCGCGGGGTCACGTCCGCCAGCAGCCGGTTCTGCAGCACGGCGACCGCGACCAGACCGCCGAGGACGGAGCCGAACTGGCGGTTGCTGTTGAGGACTCCTGACGCGGCCCCGGCGAGGCGGTGCGGAACGTCGTACGTGGCCAGGGTCTGCATCGGCCCGAAGGTGCAGCCCACTCCCGCGCCCGCGACGGCGAACCCGGGCAGGAAGGCGTACCAGGGCGTGTCCACCTCGGCGATGAAGGCCACCGAGCCGATTCCGGCGATGAACAGCACGAGCCCGATGACCAGGATGTACTTGCCGCCGATCCGGTCCACGAGACGCCCGGCGACCGGGGCCACGGCGACGGAGACGACGGCGATGGGCGCCATCGTCAGACCGGTCTTGAGCGCGTTGTAGCCCAGCACCGACTGCAGATAGATGTTCAGCGGCAGGAAGACACCGACCGTGCACAGCGACACCAGGACGTTCACGCCGTTCATCAGCGTGTAGTTGCGGTCCTTGAACAGCTCGAACGGGACCAGCGGGGAGCGGCCCTGCTTGCGTCGCTGGTCGAGCAGGAACAGCAGCAGCACCACGGCACCGGCGGTGAGCACCCCCGGGATGGTGATCCAGCCGTCGACCGTGCCCCAGTCGTAGCGCTGGCCCTCGGCGAGGCCGTAGGTGAGCAGCACCAGGCCGACGCTGAGCAGCAGCACACCGACCGGGTCCAGCGAAGCCCGGCGGCCGGGGCGCACGTCGGTCAGCAGCAGCGGGCCGAGCACCAGGACGGCCACGCCGATGGGCAGGTTGATGTAGAACACCCACCGCCAGTCGGCGACGGTGATCAGCAGCCCGCCGAGCGTGGGGCCCGCGACGGTCGCCACGCCCGCGATCGCGCCCCACACGCCGAGCGCCGAGCCGCGCCGCTCCGCCGGGAAGACCGCGATGATGAACGTCATGGTCTGCGGCAGCAGCAGCGCCGCGCCCAGGCCCTGCACGAACCGGCCGGCGATCAACTGCTCGGTGTTCTGGGCCAGGCCGCAGGCCATGGACGACACGGTGAAGAGCGCCACGCCGCCGAGGAAGAGGTTGCGCGGCCCCCAGAGGTCGCCGAGGCGTCCCGCGGTGATGAGGAACGCCGCCACGGCGATGACGTAGCCGTTGATCATCCAGGCGATGTCGGCGAGGGACGCGTGCAGATCGCCGGAGATGCTCGGCACGGCGACGTTGATGATCGTCATGTCGAGCATCGTCATGAAGTAGCCGAGGGACAGCACCGTCAGCATGGCCCAGGGGTTGCCGCGCAGCTTCGTGTTCATGTGACTCCTTGGGAAGCGGTCCGGTGCGGGCGGCAGCGGCCGGACGCGTCGCCGCCGCCCCCGGCGGACCGAGTCAGCCGAAGAACGGCCGGTCGATGATCCACAGCCAGGTGCCGTCGGGCTGGCGGTGGGCCACCTCGGCACGGGCGCCACCGTCGGCGGTGCGCGCCGTCGTCAGGGCGTAGTCGCCGCTGCGCAGCACGGGCAGCACCGTGCCCGCGTCGAACTTGGGCTTGTTCGCCAGCAGTCGGGTGTAGACCGCGCGCAGCGCCTCGTGGCCGGTGGTCTCGCGGCCCGGCGGGACGGCCACCACGGCGTCCGGCTCGTACAGCGCCAGCAGGCCCTCGACGTCCCCGGCGTTGCCACGTTCGATGAACAGCCGCAGCAGGTCCTCCGGGCTCTTCGCGGTTTCGCGTTCAGTCATCCGCGTACTCACTCTCCACATCGGTGTGCGAACGGCAGGCGGCAGCGGTGCGCGCGCGTGCCGGTGCGCACGGGCCTGCCGTCCGGGAATTGTGGCAGTGCATTCCGTTTCGGGGGCAGCGCGAAGTACTCACTTGCACAGCGGACTTGCACACGGAATAAGTCGGCCGGGCGTTCGACTGCGTACATTGTCCGGGGACCCGGACGGGTCGTAGGGTGCCGCGGATCCGAATGGCTTCCACCGAAGGAATTTCACCGCGATGACCGAAACCGTCACCTCGGAAGACACGGCTGAATTGCTTCCCGAATTCCCACTGCGTTTCGGCGAGGAGGAGTCCCGCACGGACGGAGCCCTCGCCTACGCTCGCCTCGCGGCCGGCGACCCGGTGACCCGGGTGCGGCTGCCCAGCGGCCGTCCCGCCTGGCTGGTCACCGGCTACCAGGAGGTCCGCGCCGTCCTCACCGACGCGCGGGCCGCGCGGCAGGCCGCCGCCCGCTCGGACGGCGCGCAGGTCCTCGCCGTGGAGCGGGTCGGCACCTCGATCCTCACCCTCGACCCGCCGGACCACACCCGGCTGCGCCGGATCGTGGGCCGGGGTTTCACCGCGCGCCGCAGCGAGGCCCTGCGGCCCCGCATCGCCGAGATGGCGGGCGAACTGCTCGACGACCTCGCCGCCGGACCGCGGCCCGCGGACCTCAACGAGCAGTTCTGCATGCTGCTTCCGGTCCGCGTCATCTGCGAACTGCTCGGCGTGCCGCTCGAGGACCGCCACCGTTTCGAGGCGTGGCGGGACGCGCTGATCGCCCCGGCAGGACCAGACCGGACCTTCGACGCGGGTGCGCACCAGGCCCTGCTCGCGTACATCGGCGAGCTCGTGGCGGCCAAGCGCAGGGAACCGGGCGACGACCTGCTGAGCATCCTCGCCGCCGCCGGGCAGGGCCCCTCGGACAAGGACGACGCCCTGACCGATCAGGAGATCGTCGCGCTCGGCGGCACTCTGCTGGTCGCCGGGTTCGAGACCACGGTCGCCCAGCTCGGCCTCTGTCTGCGGGAGATCCTGGCCCGCCCGGAGGGGCTGCTGAGCGTGCCCACGGAGCGCACGGAGCTGGCCGCCGAGGTCGAGGAGCTGGTCCGCCGGCTGCCCATAGGCAACTTCGGCGGCACGCTGGCCCGGCAGGCGACCGAGGACATGGAGGTGGGCGGCGTCCTCATCCGCGCCGGCGAGGTGATCGTCGCCGCCACCCAGGCGGCCAACTTCGACCCGGCCGCCTTCCCCGCCCCGCTGGACCACGACGCGGCCCGGACCAACGGCAGCCACCAGATGGCCTTCGGCTTCGGAGTGCACCACTGCCTGGGCTCCCCCGTCGCCCGCATCGAGATCCAGGAGGCGCTGCTGGCCCTGCGCACCCGCTTCCCGGACATGCGGCCGGCCGTGCCCGACGAGGAGCTGCGGTTCGTGCCCGGCGCGGCCAGCAGGCGGCTGGAGCGGTTCCCGGTCACCTGGTGACCGGCAGTCCCCCATCCGGCGCACCGGGCCCGGGAGGCTTCCTCCCGGGCCCGGTCGCGTGCCGGCGCACACGGGTGGGCCGTCCGGCCGCCCGCACGGGCCCGCCGAAGCGCACGCGCTGTCCGGCGGGGCCCGGCGTTTGTGAGTGACGTCCACTCAAGAGCCGGGCATCCACCGCGTGTTGTGCTGCTCTCCGCCGGTCACCGCACCGAAAGGAGGGCACGGGGTGAGAGCCGGACACATTCATCTCGCGGGCATCGGCACCTGGCGCCCCGCCACCGCGCACATCCGCCCGCCGGGCGCCTTCGCCCACCCGGGCGCCGCTCCCGCGGCCGGACCCGGGGCGACCTCCGGGTCCTGGCCGGCCACCGGGCATGACTCGGCGGCCCGGTCGTCCCAGGCCGCCCACGACGACACCACGGCCTGGCCGAGGACCGACCACGACGACAGCGCAGCCTGCCCGAAGACCGAACCCGGTGACACGGCAACCCGATCCGACGCCCAACCCGCCGACACGGCAACCCGACCCGACGCCCAACCCGCCGACACGGCAACCCGACCCGACGCCCACCCCGTCGGCATGTCGGCCTGGCCCGGCCCCGAGGCCGCCGTGCGCGCCGCCCGGACCGCCCTGACGCGCGCGGGGCTGCCGTACGAGCGGTTCGGGGCGCTTCTGCACGGCAGCACCCTTCCGGCCGGCCCCGCGCATCTGTCGGTGCCGCACTACGTCCTGCACCGCACCCTCGGCCGGGCCGTCACCGCGGCCGAACTGCGCCAGGGACACCTCTCCCTGCTGTCCGCGCTGGGACTGTGCGCCCACCTGCTGCGCGCACCGGGTGGCAAGGACGCCGTCCTGATCACCGGAACCGACCCGGCCGCCCCGGCACCTGACACCCCGGACGACCCCGATGTCCGGAACGGCCCGCACGCGCCGGTCACCGCCCCGGCCGCCCCCACCGGCCACGCGCTCGTCGTCTCGCGGCTCGGCGGCTTCGCGCGCGTGCTGTCGGTCGCCGAGAACTGCGACCCCGGCCACTACGACCTGCGCATCCCGCCCGGCACCGGCTGGGCGGCGCTGCGCACCCGCACCGAGGACCAGGTCCTCGCCGAGGCCGGGGTCGCCCCGGGCGACCTCGCCGCGACCCTCACCGGCGCGTCCGGCGCGGGTGACCTGGTGCCGGCCCTGGAGGAGCTGTGCGCCACGGGCCGCGCGGCGCCCGGCGACCGGCTGCTGCTCACCGCCGCCACGCCGGGGCTGGAAGCGGGCGCCGCCGTCCTGGAGATCACCGCGGCCCTGCCCTGAGACCGCTCCCGTGCCCGCACGGGCTGCGCCCCACCTGAAGTTCCGTTTCCCTACCCAGGAGGCCCGGACCATGGCGAACACCATTCCGCCGGTACCGCCCTATTCCCTGCCCACCCGCGCCGACCTGCCCGAGAACACCGTCTCCTGGACGGTGGACCCGCGCCGGGCACTGCTGCTCGTCCACGACATGCAGCACTACTTCCTCAGGTGCTTCGGCGACCGCTCCCCGGGACCCGAACTCCTCGCCCACGCCACCGCCGTACGGCGCGCGGCGGCGGTCGCCGGGGTGCCGGTGGCGTACACCGCCCAGCCCGGCAGCATGACGCCCGCCGAGCGCGGCCTGCTCAAGGACTTCTGGGGCGAGGGCATGCGCGCGACCGCGGCCGACCGGGACATCCCCGCGTCCCTGGCGCCTGCCCCCGGCGACACCGTCTTCACCAAGTGGCGCCCCAGCGCCTTCTTCCGCACCGGGCTGCTGGACCTGCTCCGCGACAGCGGACGCGACCAGCTGATCCTGTGCGGCGTGTACGCACACGTGGGTCTGCTGCAGACCGCCTGCGAGGCCATGGCGCACGACATCCAGCCGTTCTTCGTGGCGGACGCCGTCGCCGACTTCAGCGAGCGGGACCACCGCATGGCCGTGGAGTACGCGGCCAAGCGCTGCGCCATGGTCGTGACCACGGCCGACGTGTGCGACGCCCTGGCCCTTCGGACCACCGGAGCCCTGCGATGACGTACCCGGACCTGCTGGACGCGCTGACCGGTCCCACCCCGCCCGCGGCGTTCGCGCTGCTGCACCGCCCGGAGACGGCCGCCGAGCGCATCGACCTGCTCACCGGCACCCTGCACGAGGCGGACACCCTCGCCGAGGTGCCGTTGCCCGCCCCGGGTGGACGCGCGTGCCACGAGGCGCTGGTGCTGCTGCCCTACCGGCAGATCGCCGAGCGCGGCTTCGAGGCGCCCGACGACGGGGCGCCGCTGACGGTGATGAGCATCGAGCGGCAGGCCTCGGCACCGGTCGGCGAGGTGCTCGACCGGCTCCCCGACGTGCCGCTGAACGCCCGCGACCTGGGCTTCGACCTGGACGACGACGCCTACGCCGACGCCGTGCGCCGCGTCGTCGACGAGGAGATCGGCACCGGCGCCGGCGCCAACTTCGTCCTCAAGCGCACCTTCGTGACGCAGTTCGACCACTGGTCGCCGCAGGCCGCCCTCGCGCTCTTCAAGCGGCTGTTGCGCCACTCGGCGGGCGCCTACTGGACCTTCCTGATCCACACCGGGGAACGCACCCTGCTCGGCGCGAGCCCCGAGCGGCACATCACCCTCGACGCGGGCACCGCCGTGATGAATCCGATCAGCGGCACCTACCGCTACCCGGAGTCCGGCCCGTCCGCCGACGGCCTCCTTCAGTTCCTGGCCGACCGCAAGGAGGCCAACGAGCTGTACATGGTGGTCGACGAGGAACTGAAGATGATGAGCCGGATCTGCGAGGGCGGCGGCCGCGTGGTGGGTCCCCGGCTGCGCGCCATGGACCGGCTCGCGCACACCGAGTACTTCGTCCAGGGGCGCTCCCGGCTCGACGTGCGCACCGTCCTGCACGAGACGCTGTTCGCGCCGACCGTCACCGGCAGCCCCCTGGAGAGCGCCTGCCGGGTGATCTCCAAGTACGAGCCGGACGGCCGGGGTTACTACGCGGGCGTGGCCGCGCTGATCGGCCGGGACGCCGCGGGTGAGCGCGCCCTGGACACGGCGATCCTCATCCGCACCGCCGACGTGGACGCCGCGGGCACGCTGCGGCTGAGCGTCGGGGCGACCCTGGTGCGGGACTCCGACCCGTACGCGGAGGCCGCCGAGACGCGGGCCAAGGCGGCGGGCCTGCTGGCCGTGGTGCACGGCGACCCGGGCGCCACCGCGGCGGAGCCGGGCGAGGTGTCACCCGCCGCCGCGGCCGCCCGTCGGCTGAGCCTGCTGCCCGCGGTCGCCCTCGCCCTGTCCGCCCGCAACGAACCGCTGGCTCCGTTCTGGCGCGCCGACCCACGGCGGCGGCGAACGGCCGGCTCGCCGCTGGCCGGGCTGCGGGCCCTGCTCGTGGACGCCGAGGACACGTTCACGGCGATGGGCGCCGACCTGATGCGGGCTCTGGGGCTAAAGGTCGTGGTGCGCCGGTTCGACGAGGCGTACGACCTCGACGGCAACGACCTGGTCGTGGTGGGGCCGGGACCCGGCGACCCCCGGGACACCGCCCATCCGAAGATCGCCCACATGCGGGCGCTCACAAGTGAGTTGCTCCGCCGGGGCACGCCGTTTCTGTCGGTGTGCCTGGGCCATCAGGTCCTCAGCTCGGTCCTCGGCCTGGAACTGGTCCGCAAGGACGTGCCGAACCAAGGCGTGCAGCGCACCATCGACCTGTTCGGGCACCGCGAGGACGTCTACTTCTACAACACGTTCACCGCGGTGAGCGCGGCGGACGCGTTCCCCGGGCCGGCCGCCCGCCCCGGCCCCGTGGAGGTCGCCCGGGACCCGGCCACCGGTGAGGTCCACGGGCTGCGCGGCGCGGGTTTCGCGTCCGTGCAGTTCCATCCCGAGTCCGTCATGTCGCGGGCCGGCGTGCACACCTTCGAACGCCTGGTCAGCGGCCTGTTCCCGGCCCGTCTCCGTTCGCCCCTCCCCTACTCGGAACGCGAGGAAGTCGCATGAGCGCCCTTCTGCCCCCGTCGTCCCTTGCCGTGCCCGAGGCGCTGCAGCAGCCGGTGTGGCCCGACCCGGAGGCCCTGCGGACCGTCCGGGAGCGCCTGTTGACCGCGCTGCCGCTGGTGCTGCCGACCGAGTGCGACGTCCTGCGCCGGCGGCTCGCCGCCGTCGCGGCCGGCAAGGCGTTCCTGCTGCAGGGCGGCGACTGCGCGGAGACCTTCCGCGACCTGTCCCTCGGCACGGTCTCGCGCAAGATGGATACCCTGTTCGGTACGGCCGACGAGCTGAGCGAGGCGCTGTTCCTGCCGGTCGTCATCGTGGCGCGGCTCGCCGGCCAGTACGCCAAACCCCGCTCCCAGCCGGTGGAGACCCGGGACGGGGTGACCCTGCCGTCGTACCGGGGCGACGCCGTGAACGGCCCGGAGTTCACCGCCGAGGCCCGCACCCCGGACCCGCACCGGATGCTGCAGGTGTACGCGGCGGCCGGGGCCACGCTGAACGCCGTGCGCTCGCTGCTCACCGAACGGCGCACGGCCCTCGGGCAGCGGGAGATGTTCGTCTCGCACGAGGCGCTCCTGCTCGACTACGAGCGCCCGCTCACCCGGCCGGACGCCCGCACCGGCGACCCCTACGCGGGCTCCGGGCACCTGCTGTGGGTCGGCGAGCGGACCCGGCAGACGGACGGGGCGCACATCGACTACCTGTCCCGGATCCACAACCCGGTCGCTGTGAAGGTCGGCCCGACGGCCACGCCCGCCGAGGTGCTGGCCCTGGTGGAGCGGCTCGACCCGGATCGGGAGCCGGGCCGGCTCACGCTCGTCGCGCGGATGGGCGCCGACCGGGTCCGGGACGCGCTGCCGCCGCTGGTGGAGAGCGTCGCCGCGGCGGGCGGACGGGTGGTGTGGATATGCGACCCGATGCACGGCAACACCTACAACGCGCCGTCGGGGCACAAGACCCGGCACTTCGACGCGGTCCTCGACGAGGTCACCGGCTTCTTCGAGGTGCACCGGTCGCTGGGCACGCACCCGGGCGGCCTGCACCTGGAGATGACCGGCGAGGAGGTCACGGAGTGCGTCGGCGCCGGCGTCGCCCCGGCCGACCTGCCGCTCCGCTACGAGACGGCCTGCGACCCGCGGCTCAACCGCAGCCAGACACTGGAGTTGGCCCGGCTGGTCGGTGAGTTGGCGACCCCGGTGGCCGGGTGAGGCAGTCGGCCGCGTGAAGGGCCCCGGCCGGACGGCCGGGGCCCTTCACGGAGAGGACGGACGAGAGAGGAGGGCTCACAGGTGGTGGGCGAGCTCCGTGCGGGCGGTGACGCCCAGCTTCCCGTAGACCCGGTGCAGGTGGTTCTCCACCGTGCGCACGGAGACGACGAGCCGGTCGGCTATCTCCTGGTTGGAGAGCCGCGAGGCGGCCAGCGAGGCGACCTCGCGCTCCCGGGCGGTCAGCCGGGCCGTGCCCGCGGCGGGCTCCGTCCAGGACGCCGACGCGGGTGCCCAGGGCGGGAGTTCACCGTCGTAGGCGGCGAGGAGCTCCGCGCACCGCACGCGTGCGGCACGGCCACGGCGACGGCGACCGGCCGCCTGATGCGCGCGGGCGGCCTGCGCGGACGCCTCGGCGGCGAGCGGCGGCGCGCCGAACGAGGCGAAGCGGTCGGCGACCGTGTCCAGCGCGTCGCCGTCGCGCCGGGCCAGGGCCCGGACGTGCGTGGCGAGCAGCGCCGGGTACCCGCCGTCGTCCTCGCGGACCAGCCGGGCGAGGTCCGCTGCGGATGCCGCCGCGTCACCGACCCGGCCGGCCAGGTGCAGGGCCGTGACCGCCTGCTGCAGGCGCCCGGCCGCGGCCGCGCGGGAGGCGACGTCGCGGGCGCGGCGCGCGGCGCCCGCGAGGTCGCCGGTGTACGCGAGGACGAGGGCGTGCTCCAGGGCGGCGCCGTCCACGGCGAGCGGGTAGGCCACGGACTGCCGCTCGACCGCGCGGGCCTCGACGACGGTGCGTACGGCCTCGGTGTGCTCACCGGCCTCGGCGAGCGCACCGGCCAGCTGCGCGAGCGTCCAGGCCGGGGTGGTGAACCAGTCGGCGCGGTCGTCGCGGGCGCAGGCGCGCCGCAGCAGCGCGACGGCCTCGCCGTAGCGCCCGGCACTGCGGTAGGTGCGGGCCCGCACCACCGCGCCGCGGATCTCGCCCCGGCTGCCCGCGCTGTCGTGGCGGATCCCGTCGAGTGCGGCGGAAAGCTCGGCGGTCCGGCCGACGTGGAACGCGGCGCGGCTGGCCAGCAGCCGGGCCGCCAGCCGGTGTTCGGCGTCCCACCCGTCCATGCGGTCGCGCACCTGCCGCAGCAGCGCGAGCGCGCCGGCGGCGTCGCCGCGCTCGATCCGTGCCAGCGCCACGGGCGGCACGACCAGGGCGGCGGCGTCCGGGCCGGGGAGCCCGGTGCCGGCCGCGCCGCCGGTGTCGTCACGCAGCAACTGCAGGACGGTACGGGCACCGAGCAGCGCGGGGTCGTCGGGGCGCCTCGCGGCGGCCGTCTCCACGAGCGCGGCGGCCTCGGGGACCCGGTGCAGGCCCCAGGCCAGGTTGAGCGCCCGCGCCGCCTCGTCCCCGGTCCCCCGGGCGAACTCCTCCTCCGCCTCCTGGTGCCGCCCCTGCCCGGCGAGCGCCCGCGCCAGCAGGGCACCGGGACCACCCCCGCCGTGGCCCCGGTCGCCCTGCGCGGCGAGTCCCAGGCGGCCGAGGCGCTCCGCGAGGGCGAAGTCCCGGCGGCGCAGGGCCGCGTCGGCCGCCGCGAGCAGCCGGTGCGGCGGGAGCTCGTCGCCCGCGGCGAGCCGCAGCGCGACCGTGCGCGGACCGTCGTCGGTGCGGCGGGCGCCGGTCGCCTCGATGGCCTCGGCCAGCCGCAGCCGCAGCCGCCGGGCGGTCAGATCGGGCAGCCCGGCGGTGAGCACGGGCGCGTACAGCGGATGGGCCAGGCACAGCCGTAGCCGTTTGCCGTCGCGTTCGGTGACCACCACGCCGCGCCGGTTGAGGGACTCGGCGGCGTGGATGAGGTCCTCGACCGGTGCCAGACCGGCCTCCAGCGGTCCGGCGAGGGCGATCATCGCGGCGAGTTCCGCCTCGTCGTCGGCGAGCGGACCGAGCCGACGCCGCACCATCTCGGCGAGCCGGTCGGAGGGTTCGCCGGCGGGGCCGTGCCACTGCCAGGTGTCGCCGTCGAGCCGCAGGCCGCCCTCGGCCAGCGCGGATTCCACGATCTCGCACAGGAACTGGGCGTTGCCCAGGGTCAGCGACCACAGCCCGTCCAGGCTCGGCCGGGCGATCCGGCCGCCGAGCCGCGCCCGCAGCAGGGCGTCGGCCGCGGCCGGGTCGAACGGCTCGACGGGGATCCGCTCGACCCGGCCCTCGACCCACAGCCGGGAGACTCCGTCCGGCAGCGGCATGCCGGACGGGGCCGCCCCGAGCAGGGCTGCCCGGCCGGCGCGGACCAGCGTGTACAGCCGCTCCGCCGCGCCCGGTACCAGCAGGTGCACGTCGTCGGCCCCGACGACGACGTGGCCCCCGCCGTCCGCCTCGCCGAAGTGGCGGTCCAGGTCGGTGGCGCGCGGGTCGTGCAGCCACACGGTGGTGTGCCCGGCGTGCCGTGCCGCCTGCATGGCGGCGGCGAGCAGCCGGCTCTTTCCGGTGCCGGGCTCTCCGACGAGAAGGGCGCCGCCGCGCTCCACCGCGGCGGCGACGACCGCCAGTTCGGTCTCCCTGGCCGTGAGGGGCCATGCGGCGCCGGCGTACGGCGTGATCGGCATGGTGCGGTCACTCCTTGTCCGCTGGGTGCTCCGGTGCCGGGCGCCGGCCGGGTGCCGGGCGCCCGTGGCGTCGTCCACGCCGGTGTCAGGCCATGAGTCCGGCGCGGGCGACGATGACCGCGGAGCCGCCCACCTCGATCGACTCCACGTGGTCGGCCCGGCCGGACGCCGTGGCGAGCATGGTGGACAGGCGCCCCATCTCGACGCCCTGCTGGATCTCGATCTGCCGGCCGAACTCGACCAGGCCGTGCCGGGCCAGGTGCAGGGCCAATGGGCCGGCCGCGGAGCCGGTCGCCGCGTCCTCGACGACGCCGTAGGCGGGCGAGAACATGCGGTTGCGCCACTGCGTGCCGGATCCGGCGAAACAGTTGGCGGCCATGTCCGGGAACTTGGCGAGCGCCTTGTGGTCGGGTTCGAGGGCGGAGAGCGCCTCTATGCTCTCCAGGCCCACGTAGACGTGCCGGGGGCCGTTGCGGTACGCGGTCACCGGCAGGGTGGAGGAGTCGAGGCCGAGAGCGGCGAGGAGTTCGTCGGCGTGCTCGTACACCTCCCAGGTCGGGATGGGCTGCCGCATCCGCGCCGAGACGATCCTCCCGTCGTCGCCGCGGTCGAAGACGAAGGGGATCACCCCCATCGCCGTCTCGAGCCGGAGCCGGTTGGCCCGGACCGACTCACCGAGCACGATGGCCGTGCCCAGCAGCGGATGACCCGCGAAGGGCAGCTCGTTGACCGGGGTGAAGATACGGATACGTGCGTCGCCGCCCTCCTGGGGCGGCAGCACGAAGGTGGTCTCCGACAGGTTCATCTCCCGGGCGATGCGCTGCATCCGCGGGCCGGGTATGTCGGCCGCGTCCAGAAAAACGGCCACCGGGTTGCCCTCGAGACGCGTACTCGTAAAGGCGTCAGCCACCATGTAGGCGTGCATCATCCGTCCAATCGCGCGGGCGCCGGAGCCATGTCCGTCACCTTTCTGTCGTAGGGAGGGGGACGGCCCCGCACCCGGAGGTGCGGGGCCGGGGCGCGTCACGGCTGCAGGCGGCTCGTCGTCCAGCCCCGGTCGGTCCGCTGGTAGACCAGCCGGTGGTGCAGCCGGTCGGTGCGGGCCTGCCAGAACTCCACCGCGTCGGGGGTCAGCAGGTACCCGGCGAAGGACTCCGGCCGGGGCAGGGCGCCGAGCCCGGTGAGCCGGGCGGCCTCGGCGCGCAGCCGCTCCTCGTCGTCGAGGGGTTCGCTCTGCCGGGAGACCGTGGACATGGCGTGCGTGCCCACCGGGCGCACCGCCCACAGGTGGTCCGCCTCGGCGTTCGGGAGCCGCTCGACGGGGCCTTCGAGGACGATCTGGCGGCCGCTCTCGCGCCAGTACAACACCGCGGACGCCCACGGACGCCGGGCGAGTTCGCGGCCCTTGCGGCTGCCCGCGTGGGTGGTGAACACCAGACCGCGGTCGGTGATCGTGTTGACCTGGACGGTACGGCTGGAGGGGCGGCCGTCCTCGTCCGCGGTGGCCAGCGCCATGGCTCCCGGCTCCCGCACCCCTTCTTCGGCGGCCGTGCCGAACCAGGTTCTGAGCAGCCCGATGGGGTCGTCGGGGAAGGGCGGGTCCACGGGCGTCGCGGTCACATGCGCCTCCGTCGTGCTCATACCTGCAGCGCGCGGCCGAGGCCCGCGAGGCTGGAGATGCCGGCCAGCTCGTGGATGCCTTCCGCGACGGCCTCGATGTCGAACACCGAGCGCTGCGTGGGCGGGTAGCCGATGAGTTCCGCGGCGCTGCGCGGGTGCGGGGGCGCGGACGCCTCGGCCGATTCCCAGATGAAGACGGCGCCCCAGCGGTTGTGCTCCTGGTCGGCGATCCAGAATTTGTAGATCAGTCCGGGCTGGCGGTTCCATGCGTCGACGGCCTCGTCGCGCAGGAAGTTCCGCAGGGTTTCGATGGTCTGGTCGGACTCGCTCAGATCCCACCAGGCGACCATGGCCCTCATGACATGTGAACCTTTCTCGGGTGAGGCGGCGGGGGCCGCCGCCGTCAGTCGATGCCGCGCAGGATGTGCGTCTCGTGCGGCACGTCCTCGCAGCCGGCGAGCCTGATCGGCGCGCAACGCGCCCAGACGTCGAGGCTCCGCGGCAGGCCGTACCGAGTGGTGCGCCGCGTGCGGCCCAGGGCCCGGCGGCGTGCAGGCTTTTCCTTCGGGGACACCACGACTCCTCGTCGCCGGGAACTCTTCGACGCGAACTCTTAGACGCGGGCTGTCCGGCACGGGCCGTCCAGGGGGATCAGGTGGGAATTCCTTCCCGCTTGATCTGCGGGACGTCGATGCCGAGCGCGCGGAGCTGGTTGAACGGGTTCATGAATTCCCGGGCCTGCTTGATCTTTCCGTTCTCCAGCAGGAACGAGTGAATGAAGTGGTTCTCGTAATAGCCCTCGGGATAGCCGGGGAACAGAATCTTCCCCTTGCCGTCGCACTCGACCCAGAAGCGGTTCGGGTCCTGCGTCTCGTAGATCTCGATGTTGTACCAGACCCAGTCGGGGAAGCACCGCAGCGACCAGACGGCGTGCTCACCGAGGCGGTCGCGGCCGTGGATGGCGATGGGGCCCGGGGTGTCGGCCGTCCACAGACCGCCCACCCCGTCCTCCGTGAAGAGGTGATGCCGCGTCAGGCGGTCCTGCCCCAGGGCGTGCATGTACGTCTCGACGGCGGCGCGGTTGGCGCGCCGCAGTTCGGCCTCATCGGCGAAGACCGCGGTGTCGGCGGTGTCGGCGGTGCCGTTCATCTGTGCGGTGTCGGACACGGTGTCCTCCGGCGTCGTACGGACGGATGGGTGCTGCCGCCCGCCACCGTGGGACGGGTGTCTATAGCCGGGGAGCGCGCTGCCATATTTCGTCTATACGCGCGTGGCAACGTCCTGCCCACGCAGCTTCCTGACGCCCGGCCCTGCTGAATCCGGGCCGACCGTTCGCGCAGAATGCCGGAACGGAGACGACTCCGCCACGGGGCAAGGAGAAGGCAATGGAATTCCGGCTGCTGGGGAATGTCGAGGTGCTGGGCGAGCGCGGCGCGGTCCCACTGCCGGGCGCGAAGGTGCGCACGGCGCTCGCCGCCCTGGTCCTCGCCCGCGGCTGGCCCGTGCCGGACTCCGCGCTGACCTCGGCGCTGTGGGGCTGGCACCCGCCGGACACCCGGACGGCGCAGCTGTACACCTACATGTCGCGCCTGCGGCGGCTGCTGGGTCCGTCGGTGCGGCTGGAGCGGCAGCAGTCCGGCTATCTGCTGCACGCCCAGGACGCCACCGTCGACGTACTGGAATTCGAGCAGCTGGCGGCCGAGGGGGCGCGGGCGCTGCGCCAGCGGCAGTTCGAGCGGGCGAGCCGGCGGCTGGGGCAGGCGCTGCGGCTGTGGCGCGGGACGGCGCTCGCCGATGTGACGGAGCATCTGGCGGACGCGGAGCGCCCCCGGCTGGAGGAGGCCCGGGCGCTGGCCCTGGAGGACCGTCTGGAGGCGGATCTGTCGCTGGGCAGGCACCGCGAGCTGATCGCGGAGCTGACGGGCCTGGTGCACGCGTTCCCGCTGCGCGAGCGGCTGCGCGCCCAGCTGATGACCGCGCTGTACCGCTGCGACCGGCAGAGCGACGCGCTCGCGGTGTACCACCACGGACGGCAGCTGCTCGCCGATGAGCTCGGTGTGGATCCGGGGCCGACGCTCAGCGCCGCGTACCAGACCGTGCTGAACAACGCCCCGGTCCTCGCCGTGCCGCCGACCGGTCGCACCGCCGCCCCGGTGCCGGCCGCGGCGGCTGACGCCCCGGCGATGCTGCCGCCCCCCGCGGACGACTTCACCGGGCGGCAGCGGGAACTGGCCGAGCTCGCACGGCTGTTGCCGCCATGGGACGAGGGCGAGGGGGCACCGCAGCGTCCGCGGCGCTTCCTGCTGACCGGCATGGCGGGCGTCGGCAAGTCGACACTGGCCGTACAGGTGGCGCACACGGTGGCGGCCTCCTTCCCCGAGGGCCAGCTGTACGCCGACCTGCGCGCGCCGGACGGCGCACCGCGGGACCCGCGCACGGTGCTGTCCGAACTGCTGCGGGCGCTCGGCGACGGCGCCGAGGACCTGGCGGGCGCCACCCTGCCCGCGTACGTGCAGCGGTACCGCGCCCGTACGGCGGGCAGGGCGCTGCTGGTGGTCCTCGACAACCTGGTGGCGGAGCGGCAGTTGGACCCGCTGCTGCCGGGCGGGACCCGATCCACGGTGGTGGTCACCGCCCGGACGCATCCGGCGGCGATATCCGGAATACGCACGGTGGTCCTCGAACCGCTGCGCCCCGGCGAGTCGTTGACGCTGCTGGGGGCGATGGCCGGATCGTCGCGACTGGCCCGCGAGCCGGAGGCGGCACGGGACCTGGTGACGTACTGCGAAGGGCTGCCGCTGGCGCTGCGCGCGGTGGGCGCCCGCCTGGCCGCCCGGCCGCGGCTCCCCCTGTCCTGGCTGGCCGACCGCCTGGCCGAACCCGACGTGAGACTCGGGGAGTTGCGGTACGGCGAGCTGTCCGTGGCCGCGAGCCTGGCCCACTCGCTGCACGGCCTCGACGACACCGCTGTGGCGGTGTTGCGGAGCCTCCCCGCTCTGGGCGGGCGCCCGTTCACCGCGGCGGAGGCCGCCGGACGGGCCGGGAGCGCGGAGCCGGCGTCGTTCGAGCAGGCCCTGGATCGGCTCGCCGACGCCCGCCTGCTGGACCTGTCGGCGATCGACGACCGGGGACAGCCGCTGTACCGCTGCCCCGGTCTGGTGCGGCTGTTCGCCCGATCCCTGGAGGCACCGGCGGCGAATCAGGCGCAGGTTCCCGCCGGGCCTGGGGCAGGGGCCGGAGCCGGGACCGGAGCCGGGGTCGTGGCCACGGCGGGGGCCGGGGCCGGGGCCGTGGTCGCGTCCGGAGCCGTCGCCGGTGCGCTCGGCTCCGTCTGAGGGCAGGGCTCCGGCCCGATCTGCGCGCAGGGCTCCGGCCCGGCC